>NZ_SMKS01000138.1:0-1868 GCF_004348435.1 Saccharopolyspora terrae
CGTCTTCCCTTCTGTCCCCTACCCCAGCCTCGAACGACTACGTCGAACGTGTGCTCGACTTCGCCCGCAGGGTCAGGGGCGCCATCGTGGCGCGTAGCCGGGGCGGTCCGCGTAGGGCAGGCCCAGCAGAGCCCGGGTGAGGCATCCTCGTTCGTCCTCCGGCGGGTAGCTCGTGCCGAGGGTGTCGCAGGGGCCACCTCCGGTACCGCACCGGTCGTGCTGGGCGAGCAGGCGGGATTTGAGCTCGCACTCCCGGAAGCCGCGCAGCGGGCCGACGAGGCAGCGGTGGACGGCGTTGCCAGCCTCTTCATCGCTTCTGGCCTGGCTGTGCAGTTCGAGGTCGATGTCGATCTGGCGCCGCAGGAATCGGACGAAGCGGTCCATCGTGTGAGCTCTCCCCTGGTACCCCGGGCCGGGTCGGGCCTGGTGGTGATCTCGGTCCATAGCGGGGACGTGCGGGAGGCCGGGTGATGACGTGTTGCGGCGCGATTGTCGGTTGGTGACTTCTTTGCCAACTCGTGGCGGCTTGTCGCCAGGAATTCCCGCGAATGTGGTCGGCTGCGTAGCGTGCCAACCCCGAGGGCACGCGCCCTGTTTCGTGATCGCTGACCGGATTTCGGGAGTGAAGAGAGATGGCACTACGACAGGTACGAGTGGCTCGACGTGCGGTGCTGGCCGGCGGGCTCGCGGTGTCCGCGGTGGGCTTCGCGGGACTGCCCGCGGGCGCGGCGGTGCGGAGCTCGGCGGCTCCGTCGATCTCCTCGACGTCGGACTGGAACGCGCGGGACGCCTCCGGCTCGATCGAGGTGCTGGACTCCAAGCCGACCAAGATCATCGTGCACCACACGGCGACGCCCAACAGCGACGACACGTCGCAGTCGCACGCCTTCGAGTTATCGAGGCAGATCCAGGACTTCCACATGGACACCAACGGCTGGTCCGACACCGGCCAGAACTTCACCAACTCGCGCGGCGGGCACCTGATGGAGGGCCGGCACAAGAGCCTCGCCGCGCTGGAGGGCGGCACCCAGCACGTCAAGGGCGCCCACGCCGGTGAGCAGAACTCGGTGGCGCTGGGCATCGAGAACGAGGGCACCTACACCGAGGCGTCGGTGCCGGGCTCGCTGTGGGACTCGCTGGTGTCGTTGTGCTCGTACATGGTGTCGCAGTACGGGATCGAGCCGGGTGCGATCTACGGGCACCGGGACTACATGGCCACGGCGTGCCCGGGTGATGTGCTCTACGCGCGGCTGCCGGAGCTGCGGGAGTCGGTGGGTGCGGCGCTGGGCCTGGCGGTGGTGCAGCCGGTGAGCTGGCCGTTGCTGCGTCCGGGTGCGCAGGGTCCGAACGTCACCGCGTTGCAGATGCTGCTGGGTGCGCGGGGCATGTCGGTGCCGGTGGACGGTGTGTTCGGTGAGGCGACGCAGCAGGCGGCGTCGCGGGTGGCGGTGGAGCGTGGTGCGAGCGGTCCGTCGTGCTTCGCTTCGCGGGTGGCCGAGCCGGGGTTGTTCGGTGGCCTGGCGTGGGAGGGCGTGACGCCGGTGCTGGGTGCGGGTGCCGGTGGTGAGGCGGTGCGCGCGGCGCAGGTGTTGTTGACCTCGCGCGGGCATTACGTGCCCGTTGATGGTGTGTTCGGTGAGCGGATGGTCTCGGCGGTGCGTGAGTTCCAGGTGGCCGGTGGTCTGGCGGCTTCGGGCGTGGTGGATCTGGTGAGCTGGCAGCGGTTGGTGGCGTGAGGTCTTCTCCCCCGGTGGCCCGGGGTGGATCACGTGCGTGGTCCACCCCGGGCTTGTTTCATGCGCGGGTGATGCGGAGGGTGCGGATTTCGAAGGGGCGGAGTTTGAGGGGTGTGTCGGGTGGTTGGGGTG
>NZ_SMKS01000139.1:0-1858 GCF_004348435.1 Saccharopolyspora terrae
GCTCCCCGTCCGCCTGGGCCAGCAGGATGCCCGTCCCCGCCTCCGGCGGCCGCACCACGACCCACCGCTTCTCCCGCCCGTCGTTGGTCAACGAAGGCGAGTCCTCCACCAGCTCGAACCCCAGCACGCCCACGAAGAACGCGATAGCCCGGTCGTAGTCATCCACCACAAGAGAAACCAAAGAGATCCGCACCAACCCATCCTCCCGCCACAACCCCCCCGATGGGGACGCACCGCCCCCGACTGCCGGGTCGTAGGCCTCCAGGGGATGCAGGATTACCGCAGTAATCAGGTCCACGAATACGGCCGTATTCCGGTACCCGATTACTGCGGTATTCAGGGTGCGGATTACCGCTGCAATCTTGAAGACCAGGCACCGGAGCCGGATCCGCCGTCGACCGGGCAGGCATCCTCCCCCTGTCGTAGTGCCGATTCTCGGTTGCCGAAGCGGATATTGTTGGTGGGTAACAACGAGTCCGCGAGGTGCAGATGCAAGCTGGGGCGCGTCTGGTGACTTGGGTCGACGCCGACGATCGAGCAGCAGGCAGGAACGTGTCGGCGTCGGCGCAGCACGAGCTGGAACTCGCCGATGGGCGGCGCGTGCTGCTGCTCGACGACAGGGGATGGAGTTCGTCCGGAGGCTGGACATCGACATCAGTGGAAGCCGTGCGCGAGACGGCGCGCGCGGTGGTGGGGCCCGATGAACCGGCGGACGGGCAGTCCCGCGCTGAAGCGGAAGCCGAGCACTGGGCCCACCTCGCAGCGGCAGCGCTCCGGCAGGGCGTATCCGTGAGCCCGGCCGAGCTCGCGCAGTTTCCGCACGAGGTGAACATCGGTGATCGTCTCCTGCAACGCCTCAGCCCAGCCTGAACGATCCGCCGGTGCGCAGATCTGCGGGACGCCGGCGACGAGTCGCCTCGTCCTCGCTGAACAGATCGAGCGGGTCTTGCGCGCCTCAGCGCTGATGCGGACCGAACCCGAGCACCCCACCGCGTGCCTCGTGGTGCTCGCCGGGGCGGTCGGGTCAGCCGATCACGACAGCGTTCGCGCGCTGTCGGCCGAGCGCCGTTCGGTGTTGGGGCGCAACGTGACGGCTTGCGTGCGCCGCGCCGTCGAGGCCAGCGAACTGCCCGCCGACACCGACCCGGCGAGCATGGCCGCTGTGTTCACCGGATTCCTCTGGGGGGCTCGGTCGAAAGCCGCGATGGCACCCAGGCGGGCTGCCTCTACGCCGCGATCGACCACCTGATGCAGGTCTGGGACGCGAGAGTCGCCGCCGCGGCGTAGTGGGTGGAACGAGCCCTGAGCAGAGCCCGCGAACTGATCAGCCGGGCGTGGCCGTGGCCTGCCGCATCATCACCCTCGAAGACCAGCTCACCGAGGCTACCGGCCTGCCCGAACCCGGCACCCCGCGCTGACTTTGCGCGGGGTTTGCCTGCGCCGCATGGTGGGGTAACACCGAGCGCGGCACAAGGTAGGAGGCCATGGCCATGGCTGATCATCCGCTCGATGACATGTACGCGGCACGTGATGCGCTCAACCGCGCCGCGCGCAACTGCGCCGACACCGACCTCGCCTCGATGGACTGGCCGCCGTTCGGCGCGGCGCTGCTCGGAGTGCTGGGGTCCTTGCACAACCTCGCCGGCGAGCTGACCGCCCGGCTCGATCAGGTCGACCGCGACAGCCTGTACCGCCAAGCGCTGCGCGACTACCCTCACGAAGCCCTCGACCGGGCGGTCAACGACTTGGAAAGCCTCAACGCCGTGCTGGCCTCAGCCATGCGCCACGCCGGGCACTACTGGGACGAAACCCAGCACATCAGCGACGCCACCGAACCCCACCAGCCCCGCGACATCCC
>NZ_SMKS01000140.1:0-1718 GCF_004348435.1 Saccharopolyspora terrae
CCACCGCCGACGCCGTCAACGACGCCTCGGCAAACTCACCCCGGTCGAGTTTGAGACCATCTACACCGCCGCAACCGCGGCCTGACACCACTCAACCCCGAGTGTCAACCGAACCCTGGGCAGACCCTGCCGACCAGAGCTCGTCCCCCGCACAAAACGACATGACCGTCACAACCGCGGGCTCCTCACATTCTGTTTAATTTCAGCCACCCCTGACGTCACCAACGATATTGACGGATGTAAGAACCGGCACCTCGGCGACCTCGGGGACACCTACGACAGGCCACTCCAACACCGTGGAATCCGTGCAGGGAGCCGACTTCGGGACACGCCGGGACGCCCCACACGACGCGTCCCCACCTACCGTCACTCCATGTTTTCGCAGCTCACATTGCACCCAGACCTGTCCCGCCGCGGTGTCCCTGATGGACTAACGCTGGGACGGATGGGACAGCAAAAGTCCCCTGTTTCAACCTGTTTCAGGAAGCAGACGACAGGTGGATAGTGCACAAGTCGGCCTCGGACACTCTTTTACCCCACGAGTCTTTCGGCTCGTGGGGGTTCTCATTTGCTGGGCGCGGAGTGGTCTTTCGTGGTACTCGGTGATGCGTTCAGCTCGATCCCGAAAGACATGCAGCGCAGGTTTGACCACCTGTGCTGGGGCCGCGGCGCAGGTGGTCGACTTGATCTTCCAGCTTCTGTGGCTGTCAAGCCCTGTGCGGGAGAGATACTCACCGATCCCGGGCCACGCATCATCATCGGGTGGTTCCCGCCCTTGCTGACTGAGCAGCTCCGGTAAGGCGCCGGACCGTCGGCGCATGGGACACACGCTCGGTTACTACCAGTCAGGCAGCCGCTAGGAGGCCAGCATCGAGCGACAAGACAGATCACGTTGTTCAGTGTCCTGACATTCCACCGTCTACGGGTAGCGTGATGCCGGTGATGTAGGAGGATGCTGGGCTGGCGAGGAAGATGATCGCGCTGTCGAGCTCATGTTGCTGGCCCATGCGTCCGAGCGGTGACGTGTGCTGGAGGAACAGCTCGAAATCTTCGGCCGGCACCTCAGCCGACATCTCGCTGGCGAAGTATCCGGGCGCCACGGCGTTGACCCGGATTCCCCGCCGTCCGGTCCACTGCTGAGCCAGGTCTCGAGAGAGGCCGATCAAGCCCGTCTTACTCGCTGCGTAGGCGGCTTGGGGCGCGAACGACTTGATCAGGGCCAGCACGCTGGCGATGTTGATGATGCTCGACCCGGGCCGCATAACGCGAGCACAGGCCTGCGCCATCCAGTAGCTGCCCATGAGGTTGACGTCCACAACGCGCCGGAACTCATCGGGCTGCTCACGAAGCGCGGGCACTGCGGTGCCAAGGCCCGCGTTGTTGACCAGGACGTCGACCTGGCCGAACTCTGTCATCGCGGCGTCGGCGAGCGCGGTGCAATCCTCCGGCTGGGAAACGTCCGTCTGCACGACCAGGACGCGGCGTCCCTTGGCTTCGACGTCAGCCGCGACCTCGCTCATACGGTCCTCGCGGCGCGCGCCCAGTACGACGTCAGCACCCGCGTCGGCCAACGCGCGCGCGAAGCCCGCGCCTAGGAGCTGTTTAGGAACCGATCTTGGTGAGGCTGCGGAGCCAGATGTCGATGGTGGCGACGTGCACGGTGGCTTCGTAGCGGAGGGCGAGTTTGTCGTACCGGCAGGCCACGGCACGGTGGTGTT
>NZ_SMKS01000141.1:0-1465 GCF_004348435.1 Saccharopolyspora terrae
TCAGTAGCGGTAGTGCTCGGGCTTGTAGGGGCCCTCGACGTCGACGCCGATGTAGGCGGCCTGTTCCTTGGTCAGCTTGGTCAGCTTCACACCCAGAGCGTCCAGGTGCAGACGCGCGACCTTCTCATCCAAGTGCTTGGGCAGCACGTAGACGTCCTTGCCGTACTCACCGGGCTTGGTGAACAGCTCGATCTGCGCGATCGTCTGGTTGGTGAAGCTGTTGGACATCACAAAGCTGGGGTGGCCGGTGGCGTTGCCCAGGTTCAGCAAACGACCCTCCGACAACACGATGATGCTGTGCCCATCATCGAAGGTGTACTCGTGGACCTGCGGCTTGATCTCCTGCTTGGTCACACCCGGCGTCTTCTCCAACCCGGCCATGTCGATCTCGTTGTCGAAATGACCGATGTTGCCCACGATCGCCTGGTGCTTCATCTTGGCCATGTGCTCGGCCTTGATGATGTCGTAATTACCCGTCGTGGTGATGAAGATGTCCGCGTACTCCACGACATCCTCAAGCGTCTTGACCTCGTAACCCTCCATCGCCGCCTGCAACGCGCAGATCGGGTCGATCTCGGTCACGATCACCCGGGCACCCTGACCCCGCAGCGACTCCGCCGAACCCTTACCCACATCACCAAAACCACAGATCACCGCGACCTTGCCACCGATGAGCACATCGGTAGCGCGGTTGATGCCATCCACCAGCGAGTGCCGGCACCCGTACTTGTTGTCGAACTTCGACTTCGTCACCGAGTCGTTGACGTTGATCGCCGGGAACAACAACCCATCGGACTTCACCAGCTCATACAGCTTGTGAACACCGGTCGTGGTCTCCTCGGTAACACCCTTGATCTCCGCCGCCAGCTTCGTGAACCGCTGCTTGTCCGCGGCCACGGACTTGCGCAGGGTCTCCAGAACGACCTTGAACTCCTCCGGGTCCTCCGCCGACGGCTGCGGCACCGCACCCGCGGCCTCGAACTCCACACCCTTGTGCACCAGCAGCGTCGCGTCGCCACCGTCGTCGAGGATCATGTTGGCGACCTTGCCGTCACCGAACTCCCACAACTGGTCCGTGCACCACCAGTAGTCCTCCAGCGTCTCGCCCTTCCACGCGAACACCGGAACACCCGCCGGAGCCTCCGGCGTGCCCTGGCCGACCACGACCGCCGCGGCCGCCTCGTCCTGGGTAGAGAAGATGTTGCACGACACCCACCGCACCTCAGCACCCAAGGCCACCAGAGTCTCGATCAGCACCGCCGTCTGCACCGTCATGTGCAACGAACCCGCGATACGAGCACCCTTGAGCGGCTGCGAACCGGCGTATTCCTTCCGCGTGGCCATCAGACCCGGCATCTCGTGCTCGGCCAACCGAATCTGGTGCCGACCCGCCTCGGCCAAACCCAGATCCTTCACGGCGAACTCCAGGCCGTTGACCTTCTGCAACTTGACGCTCATGACTTCC
>NZ_SMKS01000142.1:0-1458 GCF_004348435.1 Saccharopolyspora terrae
CCCACCCGCGCCTTCACCCGACCCACACCCGCAACGGTCTCCCAGATCACCAACACCGTCACGTTGTTGGCCAACCGCTTGCGATAGGTCTCCCGCCCCTGCGAACGGGCCAACTCCCAACCATCCACCATCTCGGGCCACGCGTCGTCCACCACGCCCACTCCTCTCGAACCGGCGCACTCACCGCTCCGACGCACCACACCCCGCGCCCGTTCCCCACGCGGGCAAACCCACTCACGCCCCCGGACGCCCCGCACCCCAGTAGAACGGCCACTCCGTCAGGCGAACCTCAACCGACCAACCCAGCCCCGCCAGCTCCCGCGACAACTCATCCGGCCGGTAGGCCACCTTCACCGCCCGATGCACACCACCATCGCCGGCCCACCGCCGAATCGTCGTCGACTCCACGCCCTCCACCAGCTCCTCCGCCGTGCGCAACGCATCATCGACGAACAACACCCGCCCACCCGGCGCCAGACAACCCGCCACCATCGCCCAGAACTCCGCGAACCGCTCCCGCGGCACGTGCGACAACCAGAACCCGAAGAACACCACGTCGAAAACCCCATCCGGACGCCACCCGAACACATCGGCCTCGACCCACCGCACCCGCTCATCCACCCGCGCAGCGGCCCTGGCCAACATCTCCGGAGACGCATCCACCGCCGTCACCTCATCGGCGTGCCGCGCCAACAGCGGAGTCCACACGCCCGGCCCACACGCCAGCTCCAGCACCCGCCCGGCCGGCGCGAACTCCTCGATGACCTCACCGAGCGCCGACACACCCGGCATCGCCCCGTAATCCCCGTACTCACCGGCAACCGCCCGGTAGTAGGCGACCTGCTCGGCCAACAACGCATCCAGCTCGTCGTCTCCCGCCACACCAGGAGACTAGAACCGCCACCGGCAAGGCGAGCTCAACTCGACCCGATCGCCTCCACGGCATAGGCCGGACGCCACCAGTAGTCGGCCACACGACGCACCCGGATCCCACCGAACCCCGTCTCACCCAGCAACTCCCGCCACCGCGCGATCGACACCTCGTGATTGGCCGGTGGGGAAGTGGCGGAGAACTTGCCCAGCACCACCGGCAGCACGAAACCCACACCCACCAGATCCCGATCGGCCCCGTACTCCCGCAACCCCCGCTCCAACCGGGCCACGCAATCGGCGAACCACACCGGATCCCACACGTCGTCGACCTCCGGCACGTCGAACTCCACCAGCACGAAACGCGACGCATGCCCGCAGATCCAGCTCAACACCTCGCGCTTGTCGGCCTCGCACAGCGACTGCAACGCGAAACTCGACTGCACCACATCCCACCGGCCCGCATGCGCGGCAACGAACTCCTGAGCCGTGACCTGCCACGACTCGTGAACCACCCCGAGCCGCTCCAGCCCCGCGGTCGTCTCCGACAACAATGCCGCACTCGGCTCCACCACACCCACCCGAAAC
>NZ_SMKS01000143.1:0-1413 GCF_004348435.1 Saccharopolyspora terrae
CCCCTCTACCAACTCCGCCAAGCCGACATCGCCCTCCGCCACACAGACACCGCCGCCCTCTACCACGACGCCGAAGTCCTCGACCAGCTCATGCGCCAGCTACCCGAGAACTCACCCCGCCGCCACCACATCCTCCGCGCCCTCGAACGCATGCTCGACACCCTCGACCTCCACGACATCCCCGGCACCGCCACCGCCGCCCGCAACCAACTCACCGACGCCCTCACCGCACCCGCACACCCCAGCGCCCACCAGATCTCCGCGGTCGGCCACGCCCACATCGACTCCGCCTGGCTGTGGCCCATCCGCGAAACCATCCGCAAAGTCGCCCGCACCATCGCCAACGTCACCACACTGCTCGACCACCACGACTTCCACTTCGCCATGTCCCAGGCCCAACAACTCGCCTGGATCAAAACCCACCACCCCAAGCTCTACGACCGCGTCCGCCACCACATCGACCGAGGCGGATTCGTCCCCGTCGGCGGCATGTGGGTCGAATCCGACACCAACATGCCCGGCGGCGAAGCCCTAGCCCGCCAACTCATCCACGGCAAACGCTTCTTCCTCGACGAATTCGGCATCGAAACCCGCGAAGTCTGGCTACCCGACTCCTTCGGCTACAGCGCCGCACTCCCACAACTCATCCACCAAGCAGGCAACACCTGGTTCCTCACCCAAAAACTCTCCTGGAACCAGACCAACCGCTTCCCCCACCACACCTTCCACTGGGAAGGCATCGACGGAACCCGCATCTTCACCCACTTCCCACCCGCCGACACCTACAACGCCGAAATCACCGGCGCCGAACTCGCCCGCGCCCAGAACAACTTCTCCGAACACGGCTACGCCAACCACTCACTCCTGCCCTTCGGCCACGGCGACGGCGGGGGAGGACCCACCCGCGACATGCTCGAACGCGCCCACCGCACCCACAACCTCGAAGGCTCACCCCAAGTCCACCTGCACACACCCACCGAGTTCTTCACCGCCGCCGAAGCAGACCACACCCAACCCGCCGTCTACTCCGGCGAGCTCTACCTCGAACTCCACCGCGGCACCTACACCTCCCAAGCCCGCACCAAACAAGGCAACCGACGCAGCGAACACCTCCTGCGCGAAGCCGAACTCTGGTGCACCACCGCCACCCTCAACCACCACACCCCCTACCCCTACGACCAACTGGACACCCTCTGGAAACAAGTCCTCCTCAACCAATTCCACGACATCCTCCCCGGATCCTCCATCGCCTGGGTCCACCGCGAAGCCGAGAACACCTACGCCGACATCGCCGACCAGCTCAACACCCTCATCGACCAAGCCCAGCAAACCCTCACCGGCCCCGGCGACACCCCCATCACCTTCAACGCCGCACCCCACACCCACGACGACATCCCCGCCCTCGGCGCCACC
>NZ_SMKS01000144.1:0-1396 GCF_004348435.1 Saccharopolyspora terrae
CCTAGTAGTGCTTTGTTAGGTCGGTAATCGGTGGATGTGTTGATGGCAGGTGGGGCAGGTGCCGGACCAGGTGGCGAGCAGGGTTTGTAGCTCGCGGATGATCTTGTAGAGGGTCAGGCTGCCCCAGATGCTTTTGGGCTGGTCAGGCGGAGGGTGGTGAGGAACAGGTGTGCTGCGGAGGCCAGGGTGGCGTGGCGGTGCCAGCCGGTGAAGGACCGGCCTTCGAAGTGGTCCAGGCCGAGGCCGGTTTTGAGTTCGCGGTAGTCGTGTTCGATGCGCCAGCGGATCTTGGCCAGCCGCACCAGTCGGTCGAGTGGTGTGTCGGCGGGCAGGTTGGAGATCCAGTACTTGATGGGCTCGTCGGCCTCGGGTGGCCATTGGGCGATCAGCCACCGCAAGGGCAGCGATCCATCAGGCGCCAGGCGGGGCTTGCGTCCGGCGATGCGTACCCGCAGGGTCACGAAATCCGATCGGAGATCGCCTTTGGAGCCTTCTCGCCAGCTGATGCGCTTGCTGTGGGACCGTCCGGCGGCCAGGATGTGCTCGCGCAGGCTGACCGGCTTGGTGCGATACCGGGGCTTGGAACGCCGGCCGTGGCCGGAATACGGCAACAACTCGGGGGCCGCCTCGGCGGCGTGGGCGGTGAGCTCGCCTTTGACCTGTACTGCGTAGGACAACTCGCGTTCTTCCAGCGCGGCACGAAAGTGCGCGTTGTCGCCGTAGCCGGCGTCGGCCACCACCGCGGGCGGTCGCAGCCCCCAGTCGGCCAGCTGGTCGAGCATCTCCACCGCCAGCATCCACTTCGGGCGATTTCGTTCCGTGTCCGGAATGCCACACCGGGCGCGCCGCCGCCCGACCTCCCCCGCAGAAGCATCCTCGGCAAGGGCGTCGTCCCAGCTTTCCGGCACGAACAGCCGCCAATTCACCGCAGCCGAGGCCGTGTCGGTGACCATGTGCACGCTCACACCGACCTGGCAGTTGGTCACTTTGCCCGCGGTGCCGGTGTATTGCCGCGCCACACACGGAGATCGACTGCCATCCTTGAGAAATCCCGTGTCATCGATCACCCACGCCACCGGATCCACCGTGCGCTGCGCAAGCCTGGCCAACCGCGCCCGCACCGACGCGAACTCCCACGTCGACGACGACACGAACTGCTGCAATCCCTGATGATCCACTCCGAGCCGCTCGGCCATCGGCTGCATCGACTTGCGGCGACCATCCAGCAGCAACCCACGCACATAGGTCTCGCCCTTGACCCGCTGATCCGACCGCGCCAGCGGAGCGAACACCTCCGCCGCGAACTCCTCCAACCGGCCACGCACCCGAGCGAGATCACCCTGCTTCACAAAACAAGATCATCCCACACCAAGATCCACACCTAACAAAGCACTAC
>NZ_SMKS01000145.1:0-1326 GCF_004348435.1 Saccharopolyspora terrae
GTCCGAGGATGTCGGGGTTGGCGGCGGCTTCGACGTAGATGGTGTGGGTGCCGGGGGTGGATGGGAGTGGGAGGTAGGTGTTGAGGGGGTTGATGGCTTTCAGCGGTGTGCCGTCGGGGGTGTAGCAGAGGCCTTCGCATTGGAAGCCGGGGCGTTCGTCGGTGGAGCCGAGGTTGATGAGCGCTTCGACGGTGTGGCCGGCCCAGGTTTCGGGGATGGTGGCGGTGAGGCGGAACCAGGCGGTGCCCCAGGCGGGTCCCCAGGGTTGGCCGATGTGGGTGGGTTGGTAGGTGGCGGCCAGGGCTTGGTCGACGGGGACGGGTTCGCCTGGGGTGTGCCAGACGGCGATGTCCATGGGCAGGGTGTGGGTGTGTTGGGCGGGTTTGATGCGTTGGTGCAGGACGCGGTCGAGGCGTTGTTCGACGATGTGGCGGTCGTCGTGCATGGGGCGGCTCCCTGGCTCGGCGCGTGGGTGTGGTGGTGATCATGCTGGCACAGGGTGGCGTGGTGTCAGAGGTGAAGTTTCTTCGGTGTTGGGTGCGGTTGCCGGTGTTGGGGGGAGGCCGCATGCTCGCGATGTTGGCTTGTCATCGCGTTGTGGAGGGCGGTCTCATGGGGACCTGCGAGGTGTGCGGGAACGAGTACTGGATGAGTTTCGAGGTGCGCACCGTGGGCGGTGGGGTGCACACGTTCGATTCTTTCGAGTGCGCGGCGCAGCGTTTGGCGCCGCAGTGCGAGCACTGCGGGTGCCGGATCTTGGGTCATGGTGTGGAGGCCAATGGGCGGTTCTTCTGCTGTGCGCATTGCGCGCGGCAGTCGGACGTGGCGGCGGCCGGCGAGTTGCGGGATGCGGTGGGTGCGCACCCGGGCTGATCGCTACGGGGCGTGTGGTGTGGGGTCGCCCGTTCGGGTGTGACTCGCCGCTCCTTGTTGTGACCATTCTGTTATGCCACGGTGGAAACACGCGGACGACCTGCGACGACATTCCGGTTGACGGGGACGAACTCGGCCGGATCAGTGGGTGCCCGCGCATCCGGGTGTTGACAACGAGCGGGAACACCGTCAACTCCACACACAAATCCCTTCGCTGAATATGGAGGACGCCCTCATGGCAAGTATGGTTCGCTGGCTGGGCGGGTTTTCGCGGGAGCTCGAACGCGCCCGCGCGACGATGCGCCACCCCCGCTCGCAGGCCTACGTGCGGTTTCCGCGCGGATGAGGACCTGGTAGCGCACAACCGAAAATGACTTCACGGCTGCCGTGTTCCCGGTTCCCGGGGGCACGGCAGCCGTCGTTTCGGGGTGCGGGTGCGAGGATGGGCGGGAT
>NZ_SMKS01000146.1:0-1324 GCF_004348435.1 Saccharopolyspora terrae
TTCACGCAGTGCCTGAGAGTTAATTTCGCTCACTTCGAACCTCTCTGTTTACTGATAAGTTCCAGATCCTCCTGGCAACTTGCACAAGTCCGACAACCCTGAACGACCAGGCGTCTTCGTTCATCTACCCGGGTCTGCACAACATTGATAACGCCCAATCTTTTTGCTCAGACTCTAACTCATTGATACTCATTTATAAACTCCTTGCAATGTATGTCGTTTCAGCTAAACGGTATCAGCAATGTTTATGTAAAGAAACAGTAAGATAATACTCAACCCGATGTTTGAGTACGGTCATCATCTGACACTACAGACTCTGGCATCGCTGTGAAGACGACGCGAAATTCAGCATTTTCACAAGCGTTATCTTTTACAAAACCGATCTCACTCTCCTTTGATGCGAATGCCAGCGTCAGACATCATATGCAGATACTCACCTGCATCCTGAACCCATTGACCTCCAACCCCGTAATAGCGATGCGTAATGATGTCGATAGTTACTAACGGGTCTTGTTCGATTAACTGCCGCAGAAACTCTTCCAGGTCACCAGTGCAGTGCTTGATAACAGGAGTCTTCCCAGGATGGCGAACAACAAGAAACTGGTTTCCGTCTTCACGGACTTCGTTGCTTTCCAGTTTAGCAATACGCTTACTCCCATCCGAGATAACACCTTCGTAATACTCACGCTGCTCGTTGAGTTTTGATTTTGCTGTTTCAAGCTCAACACGCAGTTTCCCTACTGTTAGCGCAATATCCTCGTTCTCCTGGTCGCGGCGTTTGATGTATTGCTGGTTTCTTTCCCGTTCATCCAGCAGTTCCAGCACAATCGATGGTGTTACCAATTCATGGAAAAGGTCTGCGTCAAATCCCCAGTCGTCATGCATTGCCTGCTCTGCCGCTTCACGCAGTGCCTGAGAGTTAATTTCGCTCACTTCGAACCTCTCTGTTTACTGATAAGTTCCAGATCCTCCTGGCAACTTGCACAAGTCCGACAACCCTGAACGACCAGGCGTCTTCGTTCATCTATCGGATCGCCACACTCACAACAATGAGTGGCAGATATAGCCTGGTGGTTCAGGCGGCGCATTTTTATTGCTGTGTTGCGCTGTAATTCTTCTATTTCTGATGCTGAATCAATGATGTCTGCCATCTTTCATTAATCCCTGAACTGTTGGTTAATACGCTTGAGGGTGAATGCGAATAATAAAAAAGGAGCCTGTAGCTCCCTGATGATTTTGCTTTTCATGTTCATCGTTCCTTAAAGACGCCGTTTAACATGCCGATTGCCAGGCTTAAATGAGTCGGTGTGAATCCCATCAGCGT
>NZ_SMKS01000147.1:0-1269 GCF_004348435.1 Saccharopolyspora terrae
GGGTCTGCCCAGGGTTTGGTTGACACCTGACGTGTGAGGCTTCGGCCTCACTTGGAAGGATGTCGTCGTGCCCAAGCCTTACCCGCAGGAGTTTCGTGATGACGTGGTCGCTGTGGCCCGTCGTGGCGAGACGTCGTTGAAGCAGGTCGCAGCTGATTTCGGGATCTCGATCGGTTGCCTGAAGAACTGGATGCGTGCCGCCGAGGTGGCCGAGGGCAACCGTGAGGGTGTGCCTCGTGAGGAGTCGGCTGAACTGCGGGAACTCCGCAAGCGTAACCGGCTGCTGGAGCAGGAGAACGAGGTCCTGCGCAAGGCCGCGGCGTATCTGTCCCAGGGTGCTCTGCGGGGAAAATAGTCTTCCCGCTCGTCCGTGACCTGGCCGCCACCGACGCCCGCATTCGGGTGCCGGTGGCGGTGACGTGCAGGGTGCTGGGGATCTCCCGGCAGGCCTACTACCAGTGGCTTAGCGACCCGGTCTCACAACGCGACTGGGACGACGCCCATTTGATCAACGCCGCACTGGAGATCCACGCCGACGATCCCACCGAGGGGTATCGGTTCATCGCCGACGAACTCGCTCAGCGTGGCTTTGTCGCGTCGGAGAACCGGGTGTGGCGGATCTGCTCCCTGCAGAAGATCTTTTCGTTGCATGCCAAGAAAAAGGGGCGGAACCCGAAGGCGGGACCGCCGGTGCATGATGACCTCGTGGACCGTGATTTCACCGCCACCGCACCGAATACCAAGTGGTTGACCGACATCACCGAGCATGCCACCAGCGAAGGCAAGCTGTATCTGTGCGCGGTCAAGGACTGCTACTCCAACCGCATCGTCGGCTACTCCATCAGCCCACGGATGCGATCGTCGCTGGCGGTGGCGGCGTTGCGCAACGCTATCGCCCTGCGCAACCCGCAGAGCGTGATCGTGCACTCGGACAGGGGCAGTCAATTTCGTTCGAAGAGCTACCGGCGCCTGCTTCGTCGGCACGGGCTGACCGGATCCATGGGCAGGGTCGGTGCCTGCGGCGATAACGCCGCCATGGAATCGTTCTTTTCCTTGCTGCAAAAGAACATTCTCGACACAAGACGCTGGCAAAGTAGGGAGGAGCTGCGGCTGGCGATCGTGTCCTGGATCGAGACCAAATACCACCGCCGACGCCGTCAACGACGCCTCGGCAAACTCACCCCGGTCGAGTTTGAGACCATCTACACCGCCGCAACCGCGGCCTGACACCACTCAACCCCGAGTGTCAACCGAACCCTGGGCAGACCC
>NZ_SMKS01000014.1:0-103953 GCF_004348435.1 Saccharopolyspora terrae
CGACATCCCCCACCCGGACTGAAACCCCCGCGTTCGGCGCCACGTTGAATCCTCGGTGGAATTTCCTCCGGTTGAATCGCGTCGAGGCACACGGCGCATGGGCGACAATGTGCGCGTCCAGACATTGTCCAGAAGCTCTCGTAGCGAGCCTGGGGTTCCCTGTGATCCGAGTGATCAGGGACTCCACATGGCCGCTCGGCTTGACGAGCAGAGCCCGGCTCACCTTTCGGATGAAAGATCAGCGTTGGTAGCTGTAGCTGTAGTTGCCATACGGCGTGGTGCAGGTGGTGGTGTTGCCCTTCTGCACACAGCTGGTGCCCGGAGCCCGGTAGCTGAAGGATCCCTCGTCACGCGGGGTCTTCGAACTGGGCTTCTGCGTCGTGGACTTGTTCTTCTTCTTGGAGATCACGGGCTGCTCGGAGATCACCTCGCCGTCGCGGGTGATCACCAACTCCTTGGAGTTGATGGTGTAGACGTGGCCATCGTTCTCCTCGGTCTCGTACGTCCCGGCGGAGATGCGGTGGGCGGGCAGGGTGATCGACCCGGCCGCGCTAGAGCCGCGGTAGTAGACCTGCCCGGAGACCTTGCACAGCTTCACGCGCGACTGCTTGGTCCGATACGTCGCGAAGCAGTTGTCCCTTTTCTCTTGAACTGCCGAGCTATGTGACTGGGCAGGTTGAACCGAGGGGGCCGCAGCAGCGGCCGTAGCCCCGAGGCACAGGCATGAGCCCGCCAAGGCTAAAGCGACGAGAGCATTACGCATCGGTAATCACCTCGGGGTAATTCTTGGCAGATGGCGTCGGGGTGTGAAGAGTCGAAGGGCCTTGGGAGGGCCAACCAGCCGGGCGGGGCGCTTCGGGACCGCACCGAACGGTCGACATTGGACTCTTGGCCGCGCATTTGCCGTGGATCGTCGTGCACGCCCTGGCCGCACCGGACACGGCCGGACTGCAAAGCAAAGACCCCGTGACCGCATCTCTGCTGGTCACGGGGTGCTCACCTCCACATCCCGTCGGTGCAGAGATGAGGAGATGATGGCGCACGGCTTCCGGGGCCATGGCGGTCTGGACTGCACCGATCGAACTTGGCGGCTGGTACGTATCAGAAGCCGAGAAAGCAAGCTCTTGCGATGAGTTCCCGCGTTACCGCGAGTCTGCATCTGGCGGAGACGCTTGCCACCGAAGGAGGAGATCGTGGGCGATGATGTCTGGTCGATCGTGCACGCGGAGCGTGCGGCGCTGATCGACGACCTCGAGAACCTCAACGACGAACGGTGGAACGAGGCGTCGCTGTGCGAGGACTGGAGCGTGCACGACGTGGCCGCCCATCTGGTCAGCTCAGCCCGGACGACGCGGCTCGGTTTCGTGGTTAACCTCGCTCGGGCGCGATTCGACTTTCACCGCCAGAATGCCCGCGGAGTCGAACGTGAGCGCGGTGCCTCACCGCAGGAGACGCTGGAGCGGCTTCGTCAGGTGGCATCGCGGAGGTCGACCCCACCCGGGCCCGTCGACAGCCGGCTTGTCGAACAGGTCGTCCACGGCGAGGACATTCGCCGACCTCTGGGCCTCACCCGCTCCTACCCGAATGAGGCCGTCGTCAGATCGCTGCGCCTGCAGGCTCGCACCCCAGCCTTCTTCGGCGGCGCCAAGGAACTCGCGGCCCGCGCGCGGCTGACAGCAACGGACGCCGACGTGTCATGCGGCGATGGTCCGGAGGTGAGAGGCCCCACGCTGCCACTGCTCCTGGCCATTTCCGGGCGGCGGGTGGCATTGGACTACCTCGACGGACCGGGAGTCGACGAGCTAGCCGCCGCGATGTGACTATCCGCGCCGGCCACACCGCCCGGAGCGGGGACTGTGCGCGCTACGACATGTCCCGTTGGGGTAGCGAGCGTCATCTGGCCGAGGTGATGGTTCACAGACATCAGGCTCCAGAACAGCAGTCCGATCCCAAGCTGGTACCAGCCCGACCAACTGCGGGGGTGCACAGTAGATCACCGACGATCATGCTCGCCCCTGCCAACAGCAGGGCTAGAGTCAATGTCCGGCCTGGCATTCGCTTCACGGGGTTCTCCCAACATCGAGCTACTCCACTTAGCGGCAGGAACAGGCTCGCGAGCGGGCATGATTCAGGGCTGAATCGGCGATGAGAGCGTCTTTAGACGCTGATCGAGCGACCAGAAGGCGGTACGAGCGGCCTTGCGGCGCGGCTTGAACCCCAGTCGCCGAGATGAGGCGCATCCGGCCCAGGTTGAGCGATGGCTTCGTTGGGTGCAGGACAACAGCCGGCGTGGGCTGAGCTCGCTGAGCCAGATGTGCTTCGGGGGCTCCTGGGTGCGCTCGAGCTCAAGCTTGATGGCACGCGAGCGGCGGCCGACACGATCCGTCTGCGGCGGACGACGTTGGGGAATGCCTTGGAGTACGCCGTCGAGACGAAAGCCTTGGGCGAGAACCCGCTATCGGAGGTGCGGGTGAAGAAGCACCGGGCGAAGCTGCATCAGGTCGACCGTCGAAGCGTCGTCAACCCGGTGCAGGCTCGACAGCGGTCGGAGATCGGAGCCGAGTGGACCGACTCTCGAACCCGGAGCGAGCAGCGCTCTCTGAAGCACCGAGAAGACAGCAGAGCTGACGCAGTACTTGCATGACCACCTCACCAAGTTCGGGACATCACCGGACGGTCGTCTCTTCCGAGGACGACGCAACGGCGGCCGGATCTCCAGCACGGCCTACGGCAGGGCCTGGGCGAAGGCCCGAGAAGCAGCGTTCAGTCCGGAGCAGGTTCTGTCGCCGTTGGGGAAGCGTCCTTATGACCTTAGCCATGCTGCGGTGTCCACGTGGCTCAACGGCGGGGTCGAGGCGACTCGCGTCGCGGAGTGGGCTGGCCACAGCGTGGGGGTGCTGCTCCGCGTCTACGCGAAGTGTCTGGACGGCGGCGAGCAGGCAGCCCGCCAGCGGGTGGAACACGCGCTAAGCAGGGCCTGATTTTTGTCCGTGCATTTACCGTGGACCGTCGGACAGCACCGGACACAGCCGGACTGCAAAGCAAAGACCCCGTGACCGCTTTGGTGCTGGTCACGGGGTCTTTTTCCTGCTTGTGCCGGGTGGAGGATTCGAACCTCCGAAGGCAATGCCGGCTGATTTACAGTCAGCTCCCTTTGGCCGCTCGGGCAACCCGGCGTGCTCGCCAGCGTGCTGGCTTGCGAGAAAAGAATACAGACCAGTCGTCGCGGTTCCTCAGCGGGGGTGCGGCTCAGGCTTCTTCTGGGCGGAAGACCAGGTCGTCGGCCTTGGCCTCGCCCGCGCGCAGGATTTCGCGGGCCTCGTCGTCGAGGGTGGCGGGGAAGTCCGGGCCCGCTGCCTTGATCAGGACCATGAGGCGTTTCGCCAGGCCGCGGGCTTGGGTGAGGCGGATCTGGTCGGCCGTCAGCAGCTGGCGGGACTCGTCGAGCATCTTGCGGTAGCGGTGGTTGAGTTCCGCGCGGGAGTCGAGGAGTTCCAGGGCTCGCGTGAGATCCGCGAGTTCCGACGTTTCGACCTGGACGAAGTACGGATCGAGCACGCGCACGACCCTACTGGTGGCGGAACGACGTCGGCGGTGCTGCTCAGCGGCTTCGCCGGGTTAGCGTGGTGGCATGGCCATCGACCGCGCGGCACGCGCGAAGCGGCGCGAGGAGTTGCGGGCCGCCGCGCCCGCACCCGTTCCGGAGCGCTCCAGCGCGGGGAGCGCGGCGATGGAGGTCGAGGGGCTGTTCAACGTGGGGGTCAAGCACCAGCTCGACCACCTCGCCTGGGTCGAGGTGGCGAAGGAGGAGGAACGGGAGTCCGGAGCCGGCCCGCTCGACCTGGACTCCAACGTGGTGCGGCTCAAACCCGCGGATTCGGCCTAGACCAGCCCACGGCTGATGCGCGCGGTCGGCCCGACTCCGTATGTTCGAAGTGTGCCCTCGAGCGCTCCATCCACCCCAGGGTCCGCCACCGACGTCGGCCCCGGCTACCGCGACCACCTGCACTGGCAGCGTTACCAGGCGTTCTTCCCCGGCGCGCTGCGCCTGAGCGCCGACAACGCACCCGACGAGCAGTGGTGGCAGTGGCGCGGGCTGAAGGTGCACGTGGACCGCGTCGAGCGCGCCGGCGCTCCCGCCAAGGTCATCGCGCTGCACGGCGTCGGCACCTACGGGCGGATGCTCGCCCCCTACGGCAGGCTGCCCGCGCTGGCCGACCTCGACTACATCGCCCCCGACCTGCCCGGATTCGGCCTGACCGGGACACCGCTGCTCGGCGCGACCTACTCGGACTGGCTGAACTGCGCGCGCGACCTGGTGGAGCGCGAGAAGGCGCGCGATTCGCGTCCCGTCGTGCTGCTGGGCGTGAGCACCGGGGGCCGGCTCGCCTACGACGTCGCGGCGAGCACCGAGGTCGACGGCGTCATCGCCACTTGCCTGGCCGACCCGTGCCGCGACGAGGTCCGGCGGGTGCTGGCCGCGCGACCCGAGATGGCGCGCTGGGCCGGTCTGCTCTCGCTCGTGCGCGAACCGCTGTCGGCGGTGCGGCTGCCCGTGCACTGGCTGGTCAACATCGCTGCGGTGTCCAACCAGACCCAGTACGCCAACCTCGCTTGGGCCGACGAGCTCGCCGGTGGTGGTTGGATCTCGCTGCGCTTCGCCCGCAGCTGCCTGTCCACCGCACCGGCCCTGCCGCCCGAGCGCTTCAGCGGAACTCCGCTGCTGCTCGCGCACCCCGATGAGGACCGCTGGACGCCGCCGCTGCTGTCGGAGGAGTTCTTCGACCGGATCGCCGGGCCGACCCGCACGACCGCGCTGCGCGGGTCCGGCCACCTGCCCGTCGAGGAGTCCGGGCTGGCCGACCTGGACCGCGCTGTGCGTGACTTCCTGGACGAGTTCGATCTACAAGGATGACTTCTTGTGGTCATACCGAATACGTACCGTTACCTCTATCTGATGTTGTTGCGGTGATCCTCACAAAGTTGTGGGTGAGCCGCGAGAAGCCCAAGGGCTTCTTGCGCTCCACCGTGCTCGGCGAAATACCCGCAGGTCAGAGTGGCCTTGAAGGAAAGCGCTGCCGCGCCACCCGCCGGTTGAACTCATCTGATGCGTGCATCCGGAGTGTGCCGGGAGGGCCATTCGACCCTGGCCATCCGTGCTCTCGTGCGTCACGATCGGCGGACGGACACATATGGTACGGCCGTATCGCCAGCGGGAGGAGCGTGGATGATCGAGCGTCACCGCTCCCTCGGTCCGCATTCCGGTCTGGAACCATCCAGGCCACCGGTCAGAGCCGAAGTCGATCCGGTGCGCCGCCGGATGTTCGCGACCTTCTCCTTCGTGGTGCTCGCCGCGGGCGTGGGGGTCTCCCTGCTCACCGCGGGCGGTCTCGAAGCGCGCTACACCCCTGAACTGCTGTTCATCGGTCCGCTGCTGGCCGTCGGGTTCCTGCTCGCCGAGCAGCTGACCATCGACGTCGACGTCAAGCGCGTCGGCTGGACCATCTCCTTCACCGAGATCCCGCTGCTGCTCGGCCTGCTCACCGCGCCGTTCGAAGTGGTGCTCGCGGCGAACCTGCTGGCCGGGCTCGGCGCCCAGGTGGGAAGGCGCGCCGCCACCCACGTCGTCTACAACGCCGGTGTGCTGTGCCTGGAGATCGCGGTGCCGTTCGCGGTCGCCAACCTGGTCAACCAGGCCCTCATCGGCGTCGCCCCCGACTGGTTCGGTCCCGTCGTCGGCACCCTGACCTCGCCGCTGATCAGCTGCGGGTTCGCGCTGGCCGCGCTGACCGTGCTGGGCGGTGCGATGAAGGTCGCCGCGGGCGCGCGACTGGCCGCGCGCACGCTGGCCGTCGGCCTGCTCAACACCTCCGTGGGCCTCATCGGGTACGAGGTCGCCATCGGCACGCCGTGGGGATGGCTGCTGGTCGGGCTCGTCGCCGTCGCCGTGATCGGCCTCTACCGCGCCTACTCCGACCTGCTGCGCGAGCAGCGCGACCTGGAAGCGCTCAGCGACGTCAGCCTCAGCGTGGCCCGCTCCGGGCAGGGCGCGCAGACCTCGCCCGACCCCGTCGGCGAGCAGGCCGTGCCGGTCGGCGAGTGGGAACCCGTCGCCGAGCGGATCCGCGAGCAGCTCAACGCCACCCGGGTCGTGCTGCGGCTGCGGCTGGACCCGCGCGGCGAGGTCACCACGCTGGTCGCCGGTGAGGTCATGCCGGACGCCGCGGTCCAGGCAGCGCCGGACGCGCTGCGCGACGATCCGCTGCTGCAACTCCCCGGCAGCCACGTGCGGTCCTTCCGGACCCTCGAAGCGCCGGAGGAGGTCCGCCGCGCGCTGCGGCAGCGCGGTGCCTACGAGGCGCTCGTGGTCCCGCTCCGGGGCGCCAGCCAGCTGCTCGGCGCGGTGGAGGTCCACGACCGGGTCAGCCGCTGGCGCGGGTTCGGCCGCGCCGACGTGCGGCTCCTGCACACCCTGGCCAGTCACCTCGCCACCGCGATGGACAACCGCAGGCTGCTGGCCAGGCTGCGGCACGACGCCTACCACGATCCGCTGACCGGGCTGCTCAACCGCACCGGCTTCCGCGAGATCTCCGGAGACGAGCTCCGCGCCGGCCGCGCCGCCGTCGTGCTGCGGGTCGACCTGGACCTGCTCACCACGGTCAGCGAAGCCCTCGGCTACACCTGGGGTGACCGGATGGTGGTCGCCGCGGGGCAGCGGATGCGCGAAGCCCTCGGTGACGCACCGCTGGCGCGCCTGGAGGCCAACTCCTTCGCCGTGCTCCTGCTCGACCACACCGAGGAGCAGGCGCACCAGGTGGCGCTGCAGCTGTGCGACGTGATCGCCATGTCCTACCCGCTGGACCGGATAGTGGTGGAGGCCGCCGGGGTCGCCGGCTACGCCTCCTCGGCACCCGCCGACGGTGAGGCCGAGACCGACGTCGACACGCTGCTCCAGCACGCCGATGTGGCGGTGCGGGCCGCGCGCAACGGCGAGGACGGCGTGCGCTGCTACGCCCCGGCCATGGGCCAGGTGTTCCTGCGCCGCTTCCAGCTGGTCACCCAGTTCCGGCAGGCGCTGGACACCGGTCAGGTCGAGGTGCACTACCAGCCGAAGGTGGCGCTGCCGGAACGTCAGGTCGTCGGCGCCGAGGCCCTGGTGCGCTGGTCGCACCCCGAGTACGGGCGGCTGGACCCGGACGAGTTCGTGCCGCTGGTGGAGGCCACCGGGCTGGTCGACGCGCTCACCGCGTTCGTCCTGGAGTGCGCGCTGGTCAAGATCCGGCAGTGGCTGGACCGCGGGTTGCGGATGTCGGTGGCGGTGAACCTGTCGGTGCGCAACCTCGCCGACGAGACTTTCCCCGAGCGGGTCGCCGAGGCGCTCGAACGCCACGACATCCCGCCCGAGCTGCTCACCCTGGAGCTGACCGAGTCCAGCGTTATGGCCGACAAGGAGCGGTCGTTGCCGGTCCTGCGGAGGCTGCACGCGATGGGCGTGGTGCTCGCGGTGGACGACTTCGGAACCGGCTACTCGTCGCTGGCCTACCTGCGGCAGCTGCCGGTGGACGAGGTCAAGATCGACAAGAGCTTCGTGCTGGGCATGGGAACCGATCTCAGCGATCTGGCGGTGGTCCGCACGATCGTCGAGCTCGGCCACTCCCTGGACCTCGCCGTGGTCGCCGAGGGCGTCGAGGACGACGCCGCGCGCGATCAGCTGGTGGGCATGGGCTGCGACGTGGCCCAGGGCTACCTGATCTCCCGCCCGCTGTCCGAGGAGCGCTTCGAGGCGTGGCTGCAGGCCCGCACCAAGCGCGACCGGGGCAGCCGCGAGGAGACCGTGCTCACACTCCTGCACTGATGTCCGAATTCGCCCGTTCCGGTGGGGTGCCCTGCGAAAAGACGGCCGTGACCTGCGTTTTCGCAAAAAGGCACCCCCCTGTTTCGGGGGGTTCGGCAGGTGTGTAAAGTTCTAATCGCTCCGCAAGGGCACGCCCCAATAGCTCAGTCGGCAGAGCGTCTCCATGGTAAGGAGAAGGTCTACGGTTCGATTCCGTATTGGGGCTCGAAAGGCAGCCGCGGTGCTCGGTAAACTGGGTGCTGTGGCTGTTTTGCGTGGGATATCCTGCGTCGCTTGAGGCAACCGGTGCACACCGCGGCCTCGGCATGGCGGTGTAGCTCAGTCGGTAGAGCAAGCGGCTCATAATCGCTGTGTCGCCGGTTCAAGTCCGGCCACCGCTACCAGTCACGGGTTCGCAAGGATCTCTCCAGCGAACCGACCCGTTACGACCGAGAGAAAGGCACCCCCGTGGCCGCCACCGACGTTCGACCCAAGATCACGCTGGCGTGCGAGGAGTGCAAGAACCGCAACTACATCACCAACAAGAACCGGCGCAACAACCCGGACCGCTTGGAGATGAAGAAGTTCTGCATGAACTGCGGCACGCACAAGCTCCACAAGGAGACCCGCTGACCCCAGCGGTTCCTTCGGAACGCCTTCGAGAGCCCGTCCCCGGTTGATCCGGGGGCGGGCTCTTCTCGTTGCCCTGGCAGCTCGGAAGGTCAAAGCGGGTCCGCCGATCCGGGTCGGACCTAGTAACCTTCCCGCGTGCCGCTCGACCAGTCATTCATCGGACGTGAATACCCGCCCACCGAGCCCTACGAGGTGGGCCGGGAGAAGATCCGCGAGTTCGCCCGCGCGATCAAGGACGACTCCCCGCTGCACCGCGACGTGGAGGCCGCCAAGTCCGCCGGCTACCCGGACGTGATCGCGCCACCGACCTTCGCGGTGATCCTCTCGATGGCCGCGCAGGACCAGATCGTCGAGGACGACCAGCTCGGTGTGGACTACAGCCGGCTGGTGCACGGCCAGCAGGACTTCGTCCACCACCGGCCGATCCGCGCCGGTGACCGGCTGCTGACGGTCGCGCACGTCGACGACATCAAGACCCGCGCGGGCAACGACTTCCTGACCATCCGCGTGGAGATCACCACCACCGACGGGGAGCAGGTCTGCACCGCCACGTCGATGTTGGTCGTGAGGGGGCCTGAGGCGTGAAGCTGTCGGAGATCAACGTCGGGGACGAGCTGCCGCCGCTGAGCGTGCCGCTGGAGCGGTCCGATCTGGTCCGCTACGCGGGCGCCTCGGGCGACTTCAACCCCATCCACTGGAACGAGCGGTTCGCCAAGGAGGTCGGCCTCCCGGACGTGATCGCCCACGGGATGCTGACCATGGCGCTGGCCGGACGGCTGGTGAGCAGCTGGACGGGCGACCCGGGCGCGATCGTGCGCTACGGCGTGCGCTTCACCCGTCCGGTGGTCGTCCCGGACGACGGCAGCGGCGCCGTGGTGGAGCTCGGCGGCAAGGTCGCGAAGATCAACGACGACGGCACGATCAAGGTCAACATCACCGCGAAGTCCGCCGATCAGGGCGTGCTGGGCGGCGCTTCGGCCACGGTCCGCATCCCCGCGTGACGCACTGCGCTCACCAGCGGCGAAGTCGTCTTCTCGCCAACACGGGGGGTGCCGTTGGAGAAGCGTTCTCCACGTGCCGTACACTTTCGAACCTGGGATGCCTGAGCACCTTGAAACCACAGTTTCAGGGCTGGTGAAGGGCGTCCCGACTTTGCGGTCGGGCTTCACAGGCCGCAGAGGGGTGTAGCTCAATTGGCAGAGCAGCGGTCTCCAAAACCGCAGGTTGCAGGTTCAAGTCCTGTCACCCCTGCGTCGATGCGACGGTGAGCGGAGGATGGTCGTGAGCGAGGACCGCGAGCAGGGCCAGGACGGAGCGCGCGAGGGCGCACGTCCGTCCAGCGCCGCGGCGCGGCGCGAGCGTCGTGCTTCCGCCCGTTCCCAGTCGGGCTCCGGTCCGGCGCGCACAACTGAGTCGAAGGGTCGGCCCACTCCCTCGCGGGATGGCCGGCAGGGTCGGGTTTCGCTGTTCCGGAAGATCGGACGCTTCCTGCGCGAGGTCGTCGCCGAGCTGCGCAAGGTCATCTGGCCGACACGCAAGGCGCTGATGACCTACACGCTTGTGGTGCTGGTGTTCGTCAGCATCATGGTGGCGTTCGTCGCGGGCGTGGACGTGCTCTTCGCGAAGGGCGTGGGCTGGCTGTTCGGCACTGGCTGAACCTCCGGGCCCGCCTAAGTGGTGCCGGCGGCGAAACAACGACCCGGCACGCAACGCACGAGAGGAAGCGAGACCGACTGTGACCTCGCACGAGGAGACCTCCAAGGAAGCCACCGGCCTCACCGACGAGCAGGTGCAGCCCGAGGCTGCCGAAGCCGGGGCCGTGTCCGTCGAGGCTGAAGCGGCCGGCGCAGTCGATTCCTCGGAAACCGACTCCGCCGAAGAGGCCGACGACACCGCGGCCGACGACACCGAGGCCGCTGACGGTGAAGAGACCGCGTCCGAGGACGCGGAAGCCGACGAGACCGACGCCGAAGAAGCCGACGCTGACGAGGCGGAAGCCGAAGAGGTGGACCCGGTCGAGGAGCTGCGCGCCGCGCTGCGCCGCGCGCCCGGCGACTGGTACGTGATCCACTCCTACGCGGGTTACGAGAACAAGGTCAAGACCAACCTCGAGACCCGTGCTCAGACGCTCGACGTCGAGGACTACATCTTCCAGGTCGAGGTGCCGACCGAAGAGGTCACCGAGATCAAGAACGGCCAGCGTAAGATGGTGCAGCGCAAGGTGCTGCCCGGCTACATCCTGGTTCGGATGGATCTCAACGACCAGTCGTGGAGCGCCGTGCGCAACACGCCGGGTGTGACCGGATTCGTCGGTGCGACCTCCAAGCCTTCGCCGCTGACCATTGACGACGTGCTGAAGTTCCTCGCGCCGCAGGTCGAGGAGAAGAAGCCGGAAGCGGGCAAGAAGGCCGGCGCGGGTCAGACCGCCGCCGCGACCAAGACCGCGGTCGAGGTCGACTTCGAGGTCGGCGAGTCCGTCACCGTGATGGATGGCCCGTTCGCGACGCTGCCGGCCACCATCAACGAGGTCAACGCCGACGCCCAGAAGCTCAAGGTGCTGGTGTCGATCTTCGGCCGCGAGACCCCGGTCGAGCTTTCGTTCGACCAGGTCTCCAAGCTCTGACCGCTCTCCCGTCTGCGGGAGCGCGGCGGGCTGCGCGTGGATCTGGCAGGACCCGCGCAGCAGGGGCGATTCCACCGTCTCGTGGTCTCGCCAGATTCGGTGCCGCCTTCCGGCGGGATCGAGCAACCGGATAGCGAAGACACAGGAAGCAAACATGCCGCCCAAGAAGAAGAAGCTGGCAGGGATCATCAAGCTGCAGATCCAGGCCGGCCAAGCCAACCCGGCTCCGCCGGTCGGTCCGGCGCTGGGTCAGCACGGCGTCAACATCATGGAGTTCTGCAAGGCGTACAACGCGGCCACCGAGGCTCAGCGTGGCAACGTCGTGCCGGTTGAGATCTCCGTGTACGAGGACCGGTCCTTCGACTTCAAGCTGAAGACCCCGCCGGCCGCGAAGCTGCTGCTCAAGGCCGCTGGTGTGCAGAAGGGCTCCGGCGAGCCGCACAAGTCCAAGGTCGGCAAGGTCTCCATGGAGCAGGTCAAGGAGATCGCGCAGACCAAGATGGAAGACCTCAACGCCAACGACATCGACCAGGCCGCGAAGATCATCGCCGGTACTGCTCGTTCGATGGGCCTGACGGTCGAAGCCTGAGCCGCTGCCGGTTCCACCGGCGCGCACGGGTAGTGGGAGGGCTCATGCGCAGCCCGACCAACCACAACTGATCCAACCTGACTCTTAGGACAGAAATGGCACAGCGCAGCAAGGCATACCAGCAGGCGGCCGAGCTCGTCGACCGGGAGCGTCTCTACACCCCGTCGGAAGCCGCCGAGCTGGCGAAGAAGACCACCAAGGTCAAGTACGACGCCACCGTCGAGGTCGCTCTGCGGCTGGGCGTCGACCCCCGCAAGGCAGACCAGATGGTCCGCGGCACCGTGAACCTGCCGCACGGCACTGGTAAGACTGCCCGCGTCATCGTGTTCGCCACCGGCGACAAGGCCGCTGAGGCCGAGGCCGCCGGCGCGGACGCGGTTGGTTCCGAGGACCTGATCGAGCGCATTCAGGGCGGCTGGCTCGATTTCGACGCGGCGATCGCCACCCCGGACCAGATGGCCAAGGTCGGCAAGATCGCTCGGGTTCTCGGCCCGCGCGGCCTGATGCCGAACCCGAAGACCGGCACCGTCACCCCGAACGTCACCAAGGCGGTCGCGGACATCAAGGGCGGTAAGATCAACTTCCGCGTCGACAAGCAGGCCAACCTGCACTTCATCATCGGCAAGGCGTCGTTCGACACCGAGAAGCTGGTGGAGAACTACGCGGCGGCGCTGGACGAGATCCTGCGCGCCAAGCCGTCGGCGTCGAAGGGCCGGTACCTGAAGAAGGTCACCTTCACGACCACGATGGGCCCGGGCATCCCGGTGGACCCGGCCGCCACGCGCGTGTCGGCTTCCGCCTGACCCGATATCCCTTCGAAAGAGGGCGAGCGCTCCACGAGCGCTCGCCCTCTTTCGCATTCCACGACGATTCTTGTCAAACCAGCATGATCGATATCCCATTTGCTCCGGACGGTTTTGAACAAAACAGACCCGCTTCGGCGAAATGGTGACGGGGAGTGCCGAGGCCATCACTCCGGAACGACGATGGGGGCCGTTCCGACAATTGCGCGGTCAGGGGCAGGCGGAACTGGTCAGGGCGTAAGCGGAGATGGTCCAACCGCCTTGTGGTGTGCGGGTGAGTTTGAAAGTCCCGAGGCCCGGACCGCCGCTGACTCGGATCCGGCAACCCGGCACTTGGGCTTCCGGTCCCGCTTCCACGATGGCGTCGTGGGCGAATTTCGGATTCGCGTAGGCGTTGAGGTCGGTGATCTGGCCGTGCACCGCTCGCGCCGCGCCCGCGCAGTCGGGGGCGCCGTGGGCGGCGGCGAAGTCGGCCTTGCCCTGGTCGTCGAACAGCGCGCACGCCTGCTCCGGCGGTTCGGCCCGCAGGTAGTTGAAGACGCTGCGAATGGCCTGCTGCGGGTTCTGCGCGGTCATCGGCACCGAGTCGACCGGTGCGCTCCCGCCTGAGCCGTTGCCGCTCGACGAGCCGTCGCTGCCGCCGAAGTAGTGGTCGTAGGCGAGGTTCAGCAGGAGCAGCGCGACGAGGACGTAGAGGATCCGCCGCACCCACTTGCGGCGGAGCAGGCCGAGAGCCTTCTTCCACCACGGCTTCTCGGGCGCCGGGGTGGCCGTGCCGTCGCCCTGGGAAGCCTGCCACTCCTTGAACCGCTTGAACTCCAGGAACTCCTGGTACTCCGGGTCGTCGGCCGCCTTCACGGCGTCGCCGCGCGGAGCCGGTTCCGGGGGCCGGTCGTGCTCGGCGACGTCGACGACCTCGGCGTCGACGATCTCGGGCAGGTTGTCGGAGCGCGGTTCCCGCTGATCAGCCACGCACACATGATGCCGGGCGACGGGGGGCCGGTGGAAGCGCCCGTCCCGAGTCGAGTACTCTTGTTGAGGTTCCACCCAAGACCGCTGGTCTTCCTCCCGGCTCGGCAACGAGCGGGACGGAACGAAGGTCCCGTGAGATGCGGGCGGCCCGCGCAGGAGGGACGAGGCTGGTCACGCGTGTCTTGTCGCGCGCGCACCGATTTTCACGCCCCGTGCTGCCCTGCGCCGGGGCGTTTTGTCGTCTCAGGACCGACTGGATGGGTCAGCCACAGTCGGAAACAGAGAGGAGGCGACATGGCGAAGTCCGACAAGGTCGATGCGGTCAGCGAGATCTCGGAGAAGTTCAACAACTCCACCGCTGCCGTTGTGACCGAGTACCGCGGGCTCTCGATGGCTCAGCTGTCTGAGCTGCGCCGCGCGCTCGGTTCGAACGTGAGCTACCGTGTCGCGAAGAACACGCTGGTCAAGCGTGCCGCCGAGCAGTCGGGCGTCGAGGGTCTCGACGACCTGTTCGTCGGCCCGACCGCGATCGCCTTCGTCGAGGGCGAGCCGGTCGACGCAGCCAAGGCGATCAAGGAATTCGCCAAGGGCAACCAGAACCTGGTGGTCAAGGGCGGGTACATGGACGGCCGCGCGCTGTCCGTGTCCGAGGTCGACAGCATCGCCGACCTCGACTCGCGCGAAGTCACGCTGGGCAAGCTGGCCGGTGCCATGAAGGCCAAGATGAACCAGACCGCAGCGCTGTTCGTCGCACCTGCTTCGCAGGTCGCTCGCATGGCCGCCGCCCTTCAGGAGAAGAAGGGCGAGTAAGACTCTCCGCAGTCCGCAGTGGACGGTGCGTGAGAGCGCGCCGCCGATGCGGGTCCGCGGACCGTCTTTCGCGCGACAACCCCCCACCGGGATGCCGACGGCATCCGGGCTTTGAGCAGAAAGGAACGCCGACATGGCGAAGCTGAGCAACGACGAGCTGCTGGACGTCTTCAAGGAGATGACCCTCCTGGAGCTGTCGGAGTTCGTGAAGCAGTTCGAGGAGACCTTCGACGTCACCGCCGCCGCCCCGGCCGCGGTCGCCGTTGCCCCGGCCGCCGGTGGCGAGGCCGCCGCCGCTGAGGAGCAGGACGAGTTCGACGTCGTCCTCGAGGGCGCCGGCGACAAGAAGATCCAGGTCATCAAGGTGGTCCGCGAGATCGTCTCCGGCCTGGGCCTGAAGGAGGCCAAGGAGCTCGTCGAGGGCACCCCGAAGGCCATCCTGGAGAAGGTCGACAAGGAGAAGGCCGAAGAGGCCAAGGGCAAGCTGGAAGAAGCCGGCGCCTCCGTCTCCGTCAAGTGACCCTGCTTTCCTGATCCGGCGCTCCCGCTGCGCGGCGGCGCGGACTGCTCAGGCGGTCCCCGCGCTCGCACTGGGATTGAAACCGGTTCTGGGTCTCTGACTCACGGTAAGAGAACGGGCACTCGCTGTTGCGGGTGCCCGTTCTCTTTTCCTTTGCGCGGAAACAAGGGCCTTTTTTCGGACGAATCCGAGATGGCTCCTTGATTTGTAGTGAACTGATGAGTAACCCTGCTGCGTCGAGCTCGTTGCATAGGTGTGACGCCAACTACCTTCGTTAGGCGCGTCACGTGTGCAAGGGTGCTCCTTCGGGGATGGATTGCCTCCCCGAAATCGGTGTAATCGAGGACGCGGAGGTTCCGATGGGCGTCGAGGTGGTTGTCGACGGGCTCTCGAAGTCCTTCGGCCCGCAGACCATCTGGCGGGACGTCTCGCTGAATCTGCCCCAGGGCGAGATCAGCGTGCTGCTCGGGCCTTCCGGCACCGGTAAGTCGGTGTTCCTGAAGTCGCTGGTGGGTCTGCTCAAGCCGGATGAGGGCAAGGTCGTCATCAACGGGACGGACATCTGCACTTGCTCGGAAAAGGATCTCTACGAGGTCCGGAAGCTTTTCGGCGTGCTGTTCCAGGACGGCGCGCTGTTCGGTTCGATGAACCTCTACGACAACATCGCGTTCCCGCTCCGCGAGCACACGCGCAAGAGCGAGTCCGAGATCCGCAACGTCGTGCTCGAGAAGATGGAGATGGTCGGTCTCATCGGTGCGGAGGACAAGCTCCCCGGTGAGATCTCGGGCGGCATGAAGAAGCGAGCCGGTCTGGCCCGCGCCCTCGTGCTCGACCCGGAGATCCTCCTGTTCGACGAGCCCGACTCCGGTCTGGACCCCGTCCGGACCGCGGTGCAGAACCAGCTGATCGTCGATCTCAACGCGCAGATCGACGCGACGTTCCTGATCGTCACCCACGACATCAACACCGCGCGTACCGTGCCGGACAACATCGGCATGCTCTACCGCCGCAACCTGGTGATGTTCGGCCCGCGCGAGGTGCTGCTGACCTCCGACGAGCCCGTGGTGGTGCAGTTCCTCAACGGCCGCCCCGACGGCCCGATCGGCATGAGCGAGGAGAAGGACACCGCGCTGGTGGAGGCGGAGCTGGCCAAGCACGGCCGGCCCCAGGTGCCGCCGATGATGCCGCAGCTGGAGGTCAGCCCCGGACTGCCGGACCGCACCGCGGTGCACCGCCGCAAGGACCGCGTGCTGCGCCAGCTGCGCTCGCTGAACCCCTCCGCGCAGGAGGAGATCCTCAAGAGCCTGACGCCGGACGAGCTCGCCCTGTACGGGTTCGCTTCCCCTGCGACCGGTTCCTGGCCGCAGCAGCAGGCCGCCCCGCAGGCTCCCGCTCCGCAGGCGCCGCCGCAGCAGTTCCCGCCGCCGCAGCCGGCGCCGGCGCAGCAGCCCGCTCCTTCCCAGCCCCAGCAGCAGATGCGGCCCTCGCCGCACCCGCGCCAGCCGGAGGAGGAGCCGGCCTGGCCCGGTGGGCTGCAGGCCGAGGAGGAGACGGCGGGTTCTCGTCGTCGTTGGTTCGGCCGCAAGCGGGGTGAGCAGTGAGCGCGTCCCGGGCGCAGTTCCCCGGTGCCGGTGGGCTGCGCCAGACGGGTCGCCTGTTCGCGTTGGGGATGGACATCGTGCGGGCCATGCCCTCGCGACCGTTCCAGATCCGCGAGTTCATCCAGCAGTGCTGGTTCATCGCCAGCGTCACGATCCTGCCGACGGCGCTGGTCTCGATTCCCTTCGGCGCGGTCATCGCGCTTCAGCTGGGGTCGCTGACCAGGCAGATCGGTGCGCAGTCGTTCACCGGTGCCGCCAGCGTGCTGGCGATCATCCAGCAGGCCAGCCCGATCGTGACGGCGCTGCTGATCGCCGGTGCCGGTGGTTCGGCGATCTGCGCCGACCTGGGATCGCGCAAGATCCGCGACGAGATCGACGCGATGGAGGTGCTGGGCGTCTCGCCGATCCAGCGCCTCGTGGTGCCCCGGGTGCTGGCCGCGATGCTGGTCGCCGTGCTGCTCAACGGCATGGTCAGCGTCGTCGGCGTGGTCGGCGGTTACACCTTCAACGTGATCATGCAGGACGGTACGCCGGGCGCGTACATGGCCAGCTTCAACGCGCTGGCGCAGCTGCCGGACCTGTGGATCAGCGAGCTCAAGGCCCTGATCTTCGGCTTCTTGGCAGGCGTGGTGGCCGCCTTCCGGGGTTTGAACCCGCCACCAGGCCCGAAGGGCGTCGGGGACGCCGTGAACCAGTCGGTGGTGATCACCTTCCTGCTGCTGTTCGCGGTGAACTTCATCCTCACGACGCTGTACATGCAGCTGGTCCCGCCGAAGGGAATGTGATGGCCGCCAGGGGAATGGGAACATGGTGACGATCTCGCAGCGCGCCAAGCGCGCGGCCCGACGGCCGGTGGAGATGCTGGACGACCTGGGTGACCAGATGTCGTTCTACATCCGATCGCTGGCGTGGATTCCGCGGGCGATCCCGCGCTACGCCAAGGAAACGCTGCGCCTGCTGGCCGAGGTCAGCTTCGGCAGCGGCGCTCTGGCGGTCATCGGCGGCACGGTCGGCGTGATGATCGGTCTGACGCTGTTCACCGGAACGGTCGTCGGCCTGCAGGGCTTCGCGGCCCTCGACCAGCTGGGCACCTCCGCCTTCGCCGGCTTCATCTCGGCGTACTTCAACACGCGCGAGATCGCGCCTCTGGTGGCCGGTCTGGCCCTGTCGGCGACGGTCGGTTCCGGGTTCACCGCCCAGCTCGGCGCGATGCGGATCTCCGACGAGATCGACGCGCTCGAGGTCATGGGCGTGCCGAGCCTGCCCTACCTGGTGACCACCCGCGTGATGGCCGGCTTCGTCGCCGTCATCCCGCTGTACGTGCTGGGCCTGCTGACGTCCTACGTCGCGGCCCGGGGCGTCACGGTCTACCTCTACGGCCAGTCGGCGGGCACCTACGACCACTACTTCAACCTGTTCCTGCCTCCCGAGGACGTGCTGTGGTCCTTCGGGAAGGTCCTGATCTTCAGCGTGGTGGTGATCATGACGCACTGCTACTACGGATACCGCGCCAGCGGCGGCCCCGCCGGGGTCGGCGTCGCGGTGGGACGCGCGGTGCGGACCGCGATCGTGACCACTGCTCTGCTGGACTTCTTCCTCAGCCTCGCGATCTGGGGCACCACGACGACCGTTCGGATCACCGGATGAGCGCGCGGGGAGCGGTCACCACGGTCAAGCGCAGGGTGATGGGTCTGGCGCTGCTGATGAGCATGGTCATGTTCGTCGTGCTGTGCCTGGCGTTCTACAACAAGGCGTTCACGGCGTCCTCGGACGTCATCCTCAAGGCGGCCTCGACGGGCAACCAGCTGCTGCCGGACTCCGACGTCAAGGTGCGCGGCATGATCGTCGGCCGGGTCGTCGAGGTGAAGTCCGACGGCAAGGGCGCCGAGCTGCACCTGGCGCTGCAGCCGGACATGGCCGAGAAGATCCCGGCCAACGTCTCCGCGCAGCTGCTGCCGCGCACCCTGTTCGGCGAGCGCTACGTGGCGCTGGACATGCCGGACAAGCCATCGTCGAAGACGCTGGCCTCCGGCGGCGTGATCGAGCAGGACCGCACCCGCGCGGGCCTGGAGCTGGAAACCGTGCTGGCGGACACCATGCCGGTGCTGCAGGCGGTGAACCCCGACGACCTGTCGGCCACGCTCAACGCGCTGGACCAGGCGCTGTCGGGCCGCGGTGAGCAGGTCGGCGAAACGCTGTCCCAGCTCAACACCTACCTGGACGGGCTCAACCCGTCGGTGCCGGCCCTGCGGGACAACCTGCGGGAGCTGGTGGGCGTCGCGCAGACCTACGAGCAGGCCGCGCCGGACATCATCTCCGCGCTGGACAACTTCTCCACCACGGCGCGAACCCTGGTGGACCAGAAGCAGAACCTGCAGAAGATGACCGGGCAGCTCACCACCACGTCCGGTGACCTGACGACGTTCCTGGACGCCAACGGCCAGAACATCATCCAGCTCGCCGACGCCCAGCGCCCGACGCTCGACGTGCTGGCGAAGTACTCGCCGTCCTACCCGTGCTTCCTCGGCGAGATGGCGGAGTTCGTCCCGCGCATCCGCCAGGCGTTCGGCGAGGGCACCAACGAGCCCGGCCTGCACGTGACGCTGGAAGTCGCGCCGCACCGCGGCAAGTACCGCCCGAACCAGGACGAGCCGGAGTTCGGCGACACGCGCGGACCCCGTTGCTACAACTTCATGGAGCACCTGGACCCGATGCCGGAGTACCCGCCGGACGGCCCGTTCAAGGACGGTTCGGTTCCCCCGCCCGCATCGCGTCCGGCCAACGGCGGCCTGAACCCGCCGGCGGGCAGCACTCCCCAGTCGGCGCCGGCGGGCACCGCGGCCCAGTGGGTCAACTCGCCGGCTGAGCGCGACATGGTCGCCACCGTGCTGGCTCCCGCTCTGGGCCGTCCCTCCTCGGAGGTTCCCGGCTGGGGCAGCCTGCTGGTCGGCCCGGTCCTGCGAGGTGCGGAGGTGAGCTACCGATGAACGGGATCAGCATTCGCGGACCACTGGTCAAGTTCCTGGTCTTCGTGGTGATCACCTCGCTCGCGACCGGCCTGCTGATCATGACGATCGCCAACCAGGACCTGCGCTCGGCGAGCTCCTACACCGCGCGGTTCACCGATGTCACCGCCCTCAACGAGGGCGACGAGGTGCGCATCTCCGGTGTGAAGGTCGGTGAGGTCGAGAACATCGAGCTCGTCGACAACAAGGTCGCCGAGGTCAAGTTCAACGTCGCCGACCGGCGGCTGCCGTCCTCGGTGACCGCGACGATCAAGTACCGGAACCTGGTGGGGCAGCGCTACATCGCGCTGGAGCAGGGCGCCACGCCCACCTCCGGTTCCGGCGGCGCCTCCGGCCGCACCGTCCAAGGTGGGTACCTGCCGGTGGGCGGCACGATCCCGCTGGAGCGCACCAAGCCGGCGCTGGACCTGACCGTGCTGCTGGGCGGCTTCAAGCCGCTGTTCCAGGCGCTGTCGCCGGAGGACGTCAACAAGCTGTCGTACCAGATCATCCAGGTGCTGCAGGGCGAGGGCGGCACGGTGGAGAGCCTGCTGTCGCACACGGCTTCGCTGACGACCACCATCGCCTCCCGCGACCAGGTGATCGGCGAGGTCATCAACAACCTCAACGGCGTGCTGGACACCGTGAACACGCGTGACCAGCGGCTCTCCGAGCTGGTCGGCCAGCTGCGGCAGGTGGTGTCCGGACTCGCCGAGGACCGCGACTCCATCGGCAGCGCGATCACCGCGATGGACGGGCTGACCAACACCACCGCCGGGCTCCTGCAGGACGCCAGGCCCGGGTTGCAGCAGGACATCGCCGGCCTCGGCGAGGTGTCGAAGAACCTCAACGACCACGAGCAGCTGGTGGACCGGGTGCTGCGCAACATGCCGAACAAGCTGGAGAGCTTGAGCCGGACCGCCTCGCACGGGTCGTGGTTCAACTTCTTCCTGTGCAAGACCTCCGGCAACGTCGGCGTCGGCGACATCAACCTGCCGCTGCCGCTGATGCCGGTGACCCAGCCGAGGTGCCAGCCATGACATCCTTCTCCCAGCGCGACCCCCTCAAGATCGGTGTCGCCGGCATCCTGGTGCTGGTGCTCGCGTTCCTGCTGGTGGCCAACTACGAGCGGCTGCCGCTGATCAGCGGCACCACCTACACCGCGCAGTTCACCGAGGCCGCGGGACTGCGCGAGGACAACGAGGTCCGGATCGCCGGGGTCAAGGTCGGCACGGTCTCCGACGTCGAGCTCGAAGGCGACCACGTGCTGGTCAGCTTCCGGGTCTCCGACGCCGAGCTCGGTGACCACACCACCGCGGCGATCAAGGTCAAGACCCTGCTCGGCCAGAAGTACCTGGCGCTGGACTCGCAGGGCTCCAAGGAGCTCGACAACGACCAGCCGATCCCGCTGAGCCGGACCATGTCGCCCTACGACGTCATCGAGGCGTTCAGCGACCTGTCCAAGAACGTCGACCAGATCGACACGAGGCAGCTGGCGAAGAGCTTCGAGACGCTGTCGAGCACGTTCAAGGACACCCCGGGCGAGGTCAGCGGGGCCCTCAACGGGCTTTCGCAGCTGTCCAAGACCATCTCCTCGCGCGACGAGCAGATCGAGCACCTGCTGAACAACACCACGCAGGTCTCCCAGCAGCTCGCGGACCGCAACGAGGACTTCGAGAAGCTGCTCTCCGACGGCAACCTGCTGCTGCAGGAGCTGCGGGCGCGCCGCGACTCGATCTCGTCGCTGCTGACCGGGACCCAGGAGCTGTCGCAGCAGCTGACCGGGCTGGTCGACGACAACCAGGCGCAGCTCGGGCCGACGCTGCAACAGCTGGACAAGGTGACCAAGATGCTGCAGCGCAACCAGCAGAACCTGGACCGGAGCCTGAACACCTTCGCACCGTTCACCAGGCTGTTCTCCAACGTCCTCGGCAACGGGCGCTGGTTCGACACCTACATCTGCGGTCTGCTGCCGCCCGCCGTGGGACCGATCAACCAGGAGGGTTGCAAGCAATGACGAACGCACCCTCGAAGAGCTCGAACCTGGCCAAGGTCCTCACCATCGGGATCGTCGTCGTGCTGCTCGGCGCGGTCGGCGGCTGGTGGCTGTTCTACGGAGCGGCGGAGCGCAAGGTCACCGCCTACTTCGACGCCGCGGTCGGCCTGTACCCGGGCGGTGACGTGCGCGTCCTCGGCGTCCCGATCGGCACCATCGACGAGGTCACGCCGCAGGGCAAGCAGGTCAAGGTCACGCTGAGCGTGGACCGCGACACCGCGATCCCCGCCAACGCGAGCCTGGTGGCGGTCTCTCCCAGCATCGTCTCCGACCGGTACGTGCAGTTCGCGCCGGTCTACAAGGGAGGACCGAAGCTGGGCGACGACGCGGTGATCCCCGCCGAGCGCACCGCGACGCCCGTCGAGCTGGACAACATCTACCGCAGCCTCAACGACCTGACCAAGGCGCTGGGACCCGACGGGGCCAACAAGAACGGCGCGCTGACCGACCTGCTCAACACCGGTGCCGCCAACCTGGAGGGCAACGGCAAGGCGCTGTCGGAGACGCTGCGCAACCTCGGCGAGGCGGGGACGACGCTGTCGGGCAACAGCGACGAGCTGTTCAAGACGGTCGACAACCTGCAGCGCTTCACCGGGATGCTGGCCGAGAACGACGGCCAGATGCGCAGGTTCAACACGCAGATGCAAGAGGTCAGCAGCAACCTCGCCGGGGAGCGCAACGACATGAGCGCGGCCCTGGCCGAGCTGTCCGTGGCGCTGGGCAAGGTGGAGTCCTTCGTGCGGGACAACCGCTCCGAGGTGCAGTCCAACGTCAGCCAGCTCCACGACGTGGCCGCCGTGCTGGTCAAGCAGAAGGCGGCGCTCAACGAGTCGCTGACCACCGCGCCGCTGGCGATGAGCAACCTGAACAACTCCTACAACGGCGCTTCCGGAACGCTGGACCAGCGCGCGATGTTCAACGAGCTCAACCAGCCGCCGCTGGTGGCGGTGTGCAAGCTGCTCGACCAGTCCACGCCGCAGCAGGTCCCGCTCGAGGTCAGCAGCGCCTGCGACGCCCTGCGCCCGGTGCTGGCCGGCAGCGAGAAGCTGCCGACGCTGGCCGAATCGCTCAACGCGGTGCAGAACGGCAAGCTGCCGCCGTTGCCGCTGCCGCTGACCAACGGACTTCAGCCCGCTGGAGGTGGCCGGTGATGCGGTCCGGTTTGACTCGTCTGGTGCGATCCGTCTTCACCCGCTCCTCGGCCGTCAAGGTCGGCGCGGTCGCGACGGTCGGCCTGCTGGCGCTGTCGGGTTGTGCCTCCCGCGGCGTCTACGACATGCCGCTGCCGGGTGGCGCCGACGTCGGCAGCCGCCCCTACGACGTGAAGGTCCGCTTCGCCGACGTGCTGGACCTGGTGCCCAACGCGGGCGTCCGGGTCAACGACGTCGCGGTCGGCCGGGTCTCCAACATCGCCCTCGCGCCGGGGACGTGGGAGGCCGAGGTGACCGTCACCGTCAACGGCGACGTGAAGCTGCCGGCCAACGCCATCGCCCGGCTGCGCCAGTCCAGCCTGCTCGGTGAGAAGTACGTCGAGCTGGCCGCTCCGCCGCAGGCGGCCTCCGGGCGGCTGACCGACGGCGCGACCATCGGGCTCAACCGCTCCAACCGCAACCCCGAGGTGGAAGAGGTCCTCGGCGCGCTGTCGCTGCTGCTCAACGGCGGTGGTGTCGCGCAGCTGCAGAGCATCACCCAGGAGCTCAACAAGGCGATGAGCGGGCGCGAGTCCGACATCCGCGGCCTGCTGAACAACCTCGACGAGCTCGTCTCCGGGCTCGACGCGCAGCGCAACGACATCGTGCGCGCGCTGGACAGCATCAACCGGCTCTCGGCGAAGCTCAACGAGCAGCGCGGCAGCATCGACACCGCGCTGCGCGACCTCGGCCCCGGTCTGCAGGTGCTCAACGAGCAGCGCGGGCAGCTGGTGACCATGCTGCAGTCGCTGGACCGGCTCTCGGGCGTGGCCACCAACGTCGTCGACAAGTCGCACGACGACCTGGTGCACGACCTCAACCAGCTCGCGCCGACGCTGCACCAGCTCGCCGCCGCCGGTGACTCGCTGCCGAAGTCGCTGGAAACCCTGGTCACCTTCCCATTCCCGGACAACGCGGTGAACGGCATCGGGGGCAGCGACTACAACAACCTGTACCTCAAGGTCGACCTGAACCTGAGCACGATCGTGGAGAACCTCGGGCGCTCCCGCCAGCCGCTGCTGCCGGCGCCCGACGGACTCCCGCTGCCGCTGAACGGACAGACGCAGCAGCCCCAGCAACCCGCACCGCCCCAGCCGAAGCCGGAAGAGGAATCCGGTGGCGGACTGCTGGGCAGGCTGTTCGGAGGTGGCAACTGATGCTCACCCGTCGAGCCCGATTCCAGATCATCGGCTTCGTGCTGATCGCGCTGATCGGTTGCAGCTACGCAGGGTTCAAGTACGCGGGCCTGGACCGGCTGTTCGGCAACCGCGGCTACGAGGTGGCGCTCAACCTGGCCAGCACCGGTGGTGTCTTCGAGAACGCGGAGGTCACCTACCGGGGCGTGCCGATCGGCCGGGTCGGCGAGCTCAAGCTCACCGACGACGGCGTCCAGGTCCCGCTGGACATCGAGGAGAACGCCCCGGCCATCCCGGCCGACGTGGAGGCCGTGGTCACCAACCGGTCCGCGGTCGGTGAGCAGTACGTGGACCTGCGCCCCAAGCAGAACAAGGGCCCGTACCTCGAGGAGGGTTCGGTCATCGCCGAATCCCGCACCACCACGCCGCTTCCGGTCCAGGACCTGATGATGAACCTGGACTCGTTCGCCAACTCGGTGCCGCAGGACTCGCTGCGCACCGTCGTCAGCGAGCTGGGGACCGCGTTCCGCGACAACGGCGGTCACCTGCAGACGATCCTGGACACCTCGCGGGAGTTCACCGCGCAGGCGCAGAACCACCTGCCGCAGACGGTGCAGCTGCTGGAGGACGGCAAGACCGTGCTGGCCACGCAGAACGACCAGGGCTCGGCGATCAAGTCCTTCAGCAAGGACCTGAACTTGCTGTCGCAGTCGCTGGAACGCTCCGACGGCGACCTGCGCGGCGTCATCCAGAAGGCGCCGCCCGCCGCGGTGCAGCTGTCCGGCCTGATCAAGGACAACCCCCGGCTCGGGCCGCTGCTGGCGAACCTGACCACGACCTCGAGGCTGCTGTCGGCGCACACCGACGGCATGGAGCAGCTGTTCATCAGCTACCCGGCTCAGGTCGCGGTCTCCAACACCGTCGTCCCCGGGGATGGCACCGCTCACTTCGGACTGGTCCTCAACCTGTTCGACCCGATGCCGTGTACCAAGGGGTACGAGGGAACACCCGAGCGGACCGGTACCGACATGTCGCCGGCACCGCTCAACAAGAACGCGCACTGCGCGGAGCCTCCGGGCAGTCCGACCTCAGTGCGCGGCGCGCAGAACGCACCCGGGCAGTAAGAGAGGCAACACGTGACCGTTCAAGCCGACACCGCTCGCCGGCGGCCCAAGCTGTCGCTGGTGCTGTTCGTGGTGAGCCTGGTGTGCGCCCTGGTCCTCGGGGTGCTGTGGGTGCTGGCCATCAACAACTCCTCGGTGGCCTACGCCGGGACGCGTGACGAGGCGCTGCAGCAGGGTCAAGAAGCGATCGTCAACTTCAACAGCCTGGACCACAAGGACATCGACCGCGGTCTGCAGCGGTGGGAGGACAACTCCACCGGTGCGCTGCGGGACGAGGTCCGGAAGGGCCGCAAGGACTACGCCACCCGGATCCAGCAGGCCAAGAGCAGCACCACCGCTCGCGTGCTGGACGCGGGCATCGTCGAGCTCGACGAGAACGCGGGCAAGGCCCGGATGATCGCGGTCGTGCAGATCACGGTCACCGTGGAGGGCCAGCCCCCGGCCAACAAGCAGGATCGCTACCAGGCAGAACTCACGCGTGAGGGCGACGTCTGGAAGATCAGCGGCCTGGGCACCGTCCCGGTCGGCTGAACGGCGAGACCCGAAAGCGATTCGAGGAGTACAGCCAGTGCCTACCAACCGCCGTTCCGGCACGAACCGGCAGCCAGCGGCCCGCCGGCCGAAGGTGGCCGGCCTGCGCAAACGCCCCACTTCACCCGCCTCCTCCGAGGAGGCCGCGAAGGCGGAGGAAGAGGACCAGGTCAACGGCACTGCGGTGACCGAGCAGCCGGAGGCCGCCGAGCCCGAGGCCGTCGAAGCTGCGACCGCTGAGACTGCGACCGCTGAAACTTCGGCCGCCGAGCCGGAGACCGCCAAGAGCGAGACCGCTGAGACCGACACCGCTGAGCCGGAATCGCAGGTCAGCGAGGCTGTTTTGGCCGACGAACCGTCGTCCGCGCAGGACTCGCCCGCCGTCGAGCCGGAGAAGACCGAGACCGATGACGCCGAGCCCGAGAGCTCGAAGTCCGACGTCGCGGAGTCCGGCGACGCCGGCAAGCCCTGGGTGCTGTGGGGCGTGACGGCCCTGCTGTTCGCGCTGGCGATCTTCTTCGGCGTCTCGACCTACACGACCTACAACACCGGTCCCGCCGCGAACGAGGCGTTGACCTCGGCGGGTGCGACCAGCGAGGTCAACGGCCAGGTCAGCGACGGCATCGAGAAGCTCTTCTCCTACGACTTCAACGACACGGCCAAGACCGAGAATGCCGCCAAGGACCTCCTGGTCGGCCCTGCCGTGCAGAAGTACGACGAGCTGTTCGCCCTGGTCAAGCAGCAGGCCCCGCAGCAGCAGCTGATCGTCACCACCACGGTGAAGAACAGCGCGGTGACGCGCCTGGAAGGCGACCGGGCCGAGGTCCTCGTCTTCGTCGACCAGCACGCGATGCGCGCCAACACAGGCGAGTCCAACATCGGCCCCGCTCAGCTCTCGGTCAGCGCCGAGAAGCAGGGCGACAAGTGGAAGATCACCCAGCTCACGCTGCGCTGATCCGGTCTGCTGAACGACGAGGGCGGTTCTGGTCCGACCAGAACCGCCCTCGTCGTGCGTGACCGCTTCCTCAGGGCCCTACGTGGATGTGGGCGCTCCAGGTCGCGTGGTCGTTCGGACGCGCGTTGCGGAGCTCCCGGGCCGCGTTGTGCAGCGCGTAGGCGGCACCGTCGGTGCCGTACCCGCTCTGCCCGAACACCTCCGAGTAGAAGTCCGCGTGCGCCTCGATCGCGCTGTTCACGTCGACCTCCCACAGGGTGCCGATGACGTGCGTGAACCCGGCGAACCCCAGCGCCGAGGCCAGCGACAGCGCAGCCGCGCACGGCTGGTCGGCGGCGGTCGCGACCTGACCCAGGTAGCAGAACTCCGCCTTGTCCAGCGCGACCTGACCCAGCTCGACCAGGCCCAGCGGCCGCTGGCCGTCGCGGTCCAGCAGCATCCCGGCGGCGGGCTGGGCGGGGAACTGCGAGCTCGGCTCGCAGATGTGCACCCACGGGTAGTTCGGCAGCATCCGCAGCACGTCGGTGGCGCTGGCGCTCTCGGTGGAGATGATCTCCGCGCCCGGCCAGTGCTGGGCCAGCACCTGGTTCTGCGGCGGCAGCTCGCGCGAGACCTGCTCGGCGGATCCGGCCGCCACCAGCGCCTCGCCCTCCGGCACCGGCCGGGTGCGGGCGCGTAGCAGGCAGCCGAGCGTCGGCGTGTGCGACGAGACGACGCGGTCCAGCGCCGAGGCGCCGGCGTGCGCCGTCGCGGAGTGCAGCGGCAGGTAGGCCGGCGCGCCGAAAGCGCTCCACCAGACCCGGGGCCAGCGCGCACCCGCGGCCGGGGTGTTGAGGTATCCCATCCGGTCCAGCACCGGGCGCACCAGCCGCACCCACGTCCAGTCCAGCACCTCGGCCATCGAGGCGTGATCGTCCTGCTGCGCGGCGGTCAGCAGCGCGAGGGCCTGCTCGCCCGCCTTCTCCGGGGTGGCGTGCGGGATCGGCACGGTCAGCACGCGGCCGCCGAAGATCACCAGCACGTCCGAGCGGTACCGGCTGAGGTTGACGATCGCCACCGACCCGTCGCCGCCGACCCCGCTGAGCTCGGAGAACCGCTGGACCCGCAGGTGCGTCGGCTGGACCTCGCGGACCTCGTCGATCAGCGCCGCCCAGGCCTCGGCCAGCCGCATGCGGTCGTCGGCGTCGCCCAGGTCGGGATCTTCGGCCGGGCGGTCCAGCAACCGCCGCAGCCGCACGATCTCGTCGGCGAGCTCCGGGTGCTCGCGGTGCAGCGAGCCGAGCTCGCCGCCGCTGGGCAGGAAGTCCGCCAGGATCGCCGACCTGCCGTGCTCGATGAGCTCCACGGCCCTGTCCGGCTCGCCGGCCTCGATGGCGCTGGCCGCCGCATCGGCCACGATCGAGGCCCAGCGCTGCTGCGCGCTCGGCGAGGCCACGACCCGCTTGCCGCGGGTCATCAGCGGCAGCAGCTCGACGGCGGTGGTGAACGACTCCAGGGCCTCCGACCAGCGCTGCTCCTGAGCGCTGATGCGTCCGGCGAGCGCGGCCGCCCGAAGCCGCTGCTCGGCGGGCGCGTTGGCCTGGGTGGCCGCCTCGGTGAGCACCTTGCGCGCCCAGCGGTGGTACCGGCGGCGACCGGTGCGCTGGTGCAGCGCCTGCAGCGCCCGGCCGAGCTGGATGGACACCGCAGCCCGCCCGGGAGTGGTGTCCGGCATGCCGATGAGCGCCTGGTCGAACAGCTCGATCGCGGTCTCGACGTCCTGCGCGCGCCCGGCCCGCTGGAACCGGTGCGCGAGCACCGCGCCCAGCTGCACCCACGCGATGTGCTGGGTCTGGGAGTCCGAGGACTTCGCCGCCTCGCGTGCCAGTTCGCCCGCGCGGTCCAGGTCGTCGCGGTTCTCGACGTGCTCGTAGCGCACCAGCAGGCTCGTGTTGAGCGCGGTGATCATCCGCGCGCGCTGGGAGGGAGCGGCGGCCTCGACCGACGCTTCGCCCGCGGTGACCGCGGTGTCCAGCGCCTTGGCCTCGCCGCCGTGCATGAAGTGCCTGCGCAGCAGGATCGCGTAGCCGCCCAGCGCCAGCGCGCGGTGGGTGTCCTCGGTGGCCAGCGCCCGCACGGCGGGTGCGATCGGTCGCAGCACCCGGCGCAGCTGGCCGGCCTCGCCGGTGGCGTCGACGTGCTCGGCGGTGGCGGCGGACAGCTGCCAGACGGCCATTCCCAGCTGCGGGTTCCCGGCTTCGAGGACGCCGAGGACGCCGATCAGCTCGTTGATCGCGGAGTTGAGGTCGGTGAGGTCGCCGTTGCGCTGGAAGCGCAGCCGCAGCGCCTCGGCGTACCGGCACAGGCCGCCGCGGCGGGCGTCGCCGTCGGGCAGCGCACCCGATCCGGCGGACAGGTGCTTGATCGCCTCGTCGAGGTCGTCCTGGTCGCCGTTGCGCTGGTAGCGGCGCATCAGCGCGGCACCGAGGTTGATCAGCAGCTCGGAGGTGGTGGCGTCGCTGGCCGGGGAGATCCGCGCGGCTTCCCGGAACACCGCGATGGATTCCTCGTCGGATTCGGCCGAGTCCGCGAGCTGGGCGTGCAGCTTGAGCGCGTTGGCCAGCCGCAGCAGCACCATCGGGCGCCGCTGGTCGCGCTTGGGCGTCTTCTCGACGGCTTCGCGCGCGACCTGCGCGCTGTCGGCTGCGAACTGGGCCTGACCGGTCTTGCCCGCGAGGTCGGTCAGGGCCAGTGCGAGGTTGCAGTAGTAGAGGATGCGGTCGCGGTCGCCGGAGTGCGCGGAGTTCGTCGCCGCGCGGTAGTAGCCGATGGCGTCTTCGAGGTCGGCGAGCTCGCGGCTGCGCACGTAGGTCAGCTGGACGGCGCTGCCGAGGTTGTTGAGCACGCCCGCTCGGGCGGGGTCGTCCTCGCGCAGCACGCCCGCGGTGGTGCGGAAGACCTCGGTGACCCACTGCAGGTTGCTGAAGTCGAGCGTGGTGACGATCTGGTTCATCGCCGCGATGGCGTCCGCGTAGCGCTGCTCGGCGCTGCGGCGCTCGGTCCCCCCTGGTTTGGCGCCGACCGCGCTGTGCCCGCCGGTCGCGGGGCCCCCGGTGCCGGGGGGTCCGCTGCCGAAGCCGGGGTTGGTCCCGAACCCGGGGTTGGTCCCGGTGCCCGGGTTGGTGCCGGTGTGCGGACCGCCGGGTCGTGCGTCGGGGCCGTCCGCGGTGACTTCACCGTCGTCCTCCGGCGCGAACCAACTGGATTGAGGGGGTTGAGGGCCGCTCTGGTCCTTGCCTCCGGTCCAACGCTGCAGCCCGCGGAACCGCTCGCTCGCGCGGCTTGCATCGTCTGTCATCGGTCGTTTCTCCTGTGGCCTGCCGGGCACCGGTCGGGGAAGCCGGTGGTCGTCTCACGTTACCGGCGGAGGTATTTGTCGAGTAGCCCATGTGTTTACTAGGTGGGATCGCCACAGAGGTGACGCGTCCCCCCGTTGGATGTAATTGCTGAGCTTCGGTTGGTGAAACTACTAGCTCTGCGCGACGGCATCAGCCCCATAGGGGAAGGTTTGCGGCATCTTGGGGTCTCGATGTGGTCAAGCCGCGTCGATGGTCGCCCGGAGTCGATGTGGAGCCTCGGAGCGTTACGACGTTCGGGTGGCGGCCGTCCAGGTCACACCGCATGCCGCCACTCACAGTAGTTGTTCATGAACGGGCGTTTCCAGATTTCCCGATCCCGGCGAGTGGTCTCGGGTGGTCCCGCTAAATGGTCTGGGCCAATCTTTTCAAGATCGCGAAAGCGGGCCCTACGAAATTCGCGCACGAGTTCTGGGGTGATTCCACTCGGGGTGCGTGCGAAATGGTGCTCATGGGGCTCGTGGGAATTGTGTGGCGTGCGTCGCGGAAGGGGCAGGCGGACTGAGAATGACCACTTTCAGGTGGAGATCGCCCGGGTCGAGGTGGTCCCGGGTGGTCTCGCGGCGACCGCGGGCGGGCCGGAAGTGTGTTCCGGGTCCCTCCTCTGTGGTCCGAAAGGGGTTTCTGAACGGTTGTCAAGAGCCGATCGGAGGGGGTTCGCCGAGGGCGTGAAGGAACTGCCTCATGTGCTGATCAAAAGGCCCTGACCAGGTTAAAAGCACCCCTCGGTGGTCACGCGAGGTGATCGTGTTTTCCGCCACGAGAGTGATCGATCGGTGATCTCTTGACTGAGAGCGCGCGCGGGTTCACTCTGGTCCTCAACGCGGGGCTGGGCCGCCATCGGTGGGCCCCCTCGACAGCTGGCGTCCTTCCGGCTAGACTGCTACTTTGCGCTGCCCTCCTATAGGTCTGCCCGCACTGGACCGTAGGATGGTCGGCGCCATTGCACCCTTGACAGCTGTGCTAGTGATCTGCGCGCTTGCCTGACGCGCGCTTTTCGCCGTGAGCATGGCTGTAGCCAGTTCAGAGTCCCGGAAGGACGCATCTTGGCAGTCTCCCGCGCGACCAAGGTCTCTGCAGCTTCCAACTACACGTCGGGGATCCCTGGGGCACCCAAGCGGGTCTCGTTCGCGAACATCCGCGAACCGCTGAACGTGCCGAACCTGCTAGACCTGCAGATCCAGTCCTTCGAATGGCTTGTCGGTAACGAGGCCTGGTTCCAGCGCCGGGTCGACGCCGGCGAGGACAATCCGGTTGGTGGTCTTGAGGAGGTCCTCAGCGAGATCTCCCCGATCGAGGACTTCTCCGGATCGATGTCGCTGTCTTTCTCCGATCCGCGCTTCGACGAGGTCAAGGCCTCCGTCGGGGAGTGCACGGACAAGGACATGACCTACGCGGCGCCCCTGTTCGTCACCGCTGAATTCACCAACCACTCGACTGGCGAGATCAAGAGCCAGACGGTGTTCATGGGTGACTTCCCGATGATGACCGACAAGGGCACCTTCATCATCAACGGAACCGAGCGGGTCGTGGTCTCCCAGCTCGTGCGTTCCCCCGGTGTCTACTTCGACCAGTCGGTCGACAAGACCACTGACAAGGACGTCTTCAGCGTCAAGATCATCCCGAGCCGCGGTGCGTGGCTCGAGTTCGACGTCGACAAGCGCGACACCGTCGGTGTCCGCATCGACCGCAAGCGCCGTCAGCCGGTCACCGTGCTGCTCAAGGCGCTCGGCTGGTCCACCGAGGCCATCCGCGAGCGCTTCGGTCACTCCGAGACGCTGATGGCGACCCTGGAGAAGGACCACACCGGCGGCACCGATGAGGCGCTGCTGGACATCTACCGCAAGCTGCGCCCGGGCGAGCCGCCGACCAAGGAGAGCGCGCAGACCCTCCTGGAGAACCTGTTCTTCAAGGAGAAGCGCTACGACCTGGCTCGCGTCGGCCGCTACAAGGTCAACAAGAAGATCGGTCTCTCGCAGTCCTACGAGACCGGCGTGCTGACCGAAGAGGACATCGTCACCACGATCGAGTACCTGGTCCGCCTGCACGCAGGCGAGGTCGAGATGCCCGCTCGCGGTGAGGACGCCGGCGACACCATCCCGGTCGAGGTCGACGACATCGACCACTTCGGCAACCGCCGCCTGCGCACCGTCGGCGAACTGATCCAGAACCAGGTCCGCGTCGGCCTGTCGCGCATGGAGCGGGTCGTCCGCGAGCGGATGACCACCCAGGACGTCGAGGCGATCACGCCGCAGACCCTGATCAACATCCGCCCGATCACGGCGGCGATCCGGGAGTTCTTCGGCACCTCGCAGCTCTCGCAGTTCATGGACCAGACCAACCCGATCGCGGGTCTGACGCACAAGCGTCGTCTCTCCGCGCTCGGCCCGGGCGGTCTGTCCCGTGAGCGCGCGGGCATGGAAGTCCGAGACGTGCACCCCTCGCACTACGGCCGCATGTGTCCGATCGAGACGCCGGAAGGCCCGAACATCGGTCTGATCGGCTCGCTGGCCACGTTCGCGCGGGTCAACCCGTTCGGCTTCATCGAGACGCCGTACCGCAAGGTCGTCGACGGCCGGGTCACCGACCAGATCGACTACCTGACGGCCGACGAAGAGGACCGCTACGTCAAGGCCCAGGCCAACGCGGTGATCGACGACGACGGCAACTTCGTCGACGAGCGCGTCCTGGGTCGACGCAAGGGCGGTGAGGTCGAGCTGCTCGCCCCCACCGAGATCGACTACATGGACGTCTCGCCGCGGCAGATGGTCTCCGCCGCGACCGCGATGATCCCGTTCTTGGAGCACGACGACGCCAACCGCGCCCTGATGGGTGCGAACATGCAGCGTCAGGCGGTGCCGCTGCTGCGCAGCGAGTCCCCGCTGGTCGGCACCGGCATGGAGCTGCGCGCCGCGGTCGACGCCGGTGACGTGATCACCGCTGACAAGGCCGGAGTGGTCGAGGAGCTGACCGCCGACTTCGTCACGATCATGGCCGACGACGGCACCCGCCGCTCGTACCGGATGGAGAAGTTCTCCCGGTCCAACCACGGCACCTGCATCAACCAGAAGCCGATCGTCAACGAAGGCGACCGGATCGAGGCCGGGCAGGTCATCGCGGACGGACCGTGCACCGAGAACGGCGAGATGGCCCTGGGCAAGAACTTGCTCGTGGCGATCATGCCGTGGGAGGGGCACAACTACGAGGACGCGATCATCCTGAGCCAGCGCCTGGTGCAGGACGACGTGCTCACCTCGATCCACATCGAGGAGCACGAGGTCGACGCTCGCGACACCAAGCTCGGTGCCGAGGAGATCACCCGGGACATCCCAAACGTCTCCGACGACGTGCTGGCCGACCTCGACGAGCGCGGCATCATCCGCATCGGTGCCGAGGTCCAGGGCGGCGACATCCTGGTCGGCAAGGTCACGCCGAAGGGCGAGACCGAGCTGACCCCGGAGGAGCGGCTGCTGCGCGCCATCTTCGGCGAGAAGGCCCGCGAGGTCCGCGACACCTCCCTGAAGGTGCCGCACGGCGAGACCGGCAAGGTCATCGGCGTCCGCGTGTTCAACCGCGAGGACGACGACGAGCTGCCCCCGGGCGTCAACCAGCTGGTGCGGGTCTACGTCGCGCAGAAGCGCAAGATCCAGGACGGCGACAAGCTCGCCGGCCGCCACGGCAACAAGGGCGTCATCGGCAAGATCCTGCCCGCCGAGGACATGCCGTTCCTGTCCGACGGCACCCCGGTCGACATCATCCTGAACACCCACGGTGTTCCGCGACGGATGAACATCGGCCAGGTGCTGGAGACGCACCTCGGCTGGATCGCCTCGCGCGGTTGGACGATCGACCCCGATGCCGAGTGGGCCAAGCGCCTGCCGGAGGAGCTGCTCGACGTCGAGCCCGGGACCAACACCGCCAGCCCCGTCTTCGACGGTGTGCGGGAGGAGGAGATCACCGGTCTGCTCGGCTCGACCAAGCCGAACCGCGACGGCGACCGGATGGTCGGCGGAGACGGCAAGGCCCAGCTGTTCGACGGCCGCAGCGGTGAGCCGTACCCGTACCCGACCGCGGTCGGCTACATGTACATCCTCAAGCTGTCGCACCTGGTGGACGACAAGATCCACGCCCGTTCCACCGGCCCGTACTCGATGATCACCCAGCAGCCGCTGGGTGGTAAGGCGCAGTTCGGTGGTCAGCGCTTCGGTGAGATGGAGTGCTGGGCCATGCAGGCCTACGGCGCTGCTTACACGCTGCAGGAACTGCTGACGATCAAGTCCGACGACGTGGTGGGCCGCGTCAAGGTCTACGAAGCGATCGTCAAGGGCGAGAACATCCCCGAGCCGGGTATCCCGGAGTCGTTCAAGGTGCTGCTGAAGGAGCTTCAGTCGCTGTGCCTGAACGTCGAGGTGCTCTCCAGCGACGGCGCCGCGATCGAGATGCGCGACACCGAGGACGAGGACTTGGAGCGTGCCGCTGCCAACCTCGGCATCAACCTGTCCCGCAACGAGAACCCGTCGGTCGACGACATCGCGCACTGACCCTCGCCGCCGGCCCGCGGGCCTAGTCCCGCGGGCCGGCGACCGACCCAACCTGGCACTTGCTTCAACCGGTGGCACCGGGAGAGGCACCATTCGACCAAGGGAGAAGACCCGACGTGCTTGACGTCAACTTCTTCGATGAACTCCGCATCGGCCTCGCCACGGCCGACGACATCCGCCAGTGGTCGTACGGCGAGGTCAAGAAGCCCGAGACCATCAACTACCGAACCCTGAAGCCGGAGAAGGACGGGCTCTTCTGCGAGAAGATCTTCGGTCCGACCCGGGACTGGGAGTGCTACTGCGGTAAGTACAAGCGGGTCCGCTTCAAGGGCATCATCTGCGAGCGCTGCGGCGTCGAGGTCACCCGCGCCAAGGTGCGTCGTGAGCGGATGGGCCACATCGAGCTGGCCGCCGCGGTCACCCACATCTGGTACTTCAAGGGCGTTCCGTCGCGGCTGGGCTACCTGCTCGACCTGGCCCCGAAGGATCTCGAGAAGATCATCTACTTCGCGGCCTACGTGATCACCGGTGTGAACACCGAGCTGCGTCACAACGACCTGTCGACGCTCGAGAGCGAGATCAGCGTCGAGCGCAAGCGGACCGCTGACCAGCGCGACGCCGACCTGGAGGCCCGGGCCCAGAAGCTCGAGACCGACCTGGCCGCGCTCGAGGCCGAGGGCGCCAAGAGCGACCAGCGCCGCAAGGTCAAGGAAGGCGCCGAGCGCGAGATGAAGCAGCTGCGCGACCGCGCGCAGCGCGAGCTCGACAAGCTCGACGAGATCTGGGACACCTTCACCAAGCTGGAGCCCCGTCAGCTCATCGCCGACGAGGTCCTCTACCGCGAGCTCTACGACCGGTACGGCGAGTACTTCACCGGTGGCATGGGCGCGGAGGCGATCCAGACCCTGCTGTCGAACTTCGACATCGGCGCCGAGGCCGAGTCGCTGCGCGAGACCATCCGCAGCGGCAAGGGCCAGAAGAAGCTGCGCGCCCTCAAGCGGCTCAAGGTCGTGGCGGCCTTCCAGGCCACCGGCAACGACCCGAGCGGCATGGTGCTCAACTGCGTGCCGGTCATCCCGCCGGACCTGCGTCCGATGGTGCAGCTCGACGGTGGTCGCTTCGCGACCTCCGACCTCAACGACCTGTACCGCCGCGTGATCAACCGCAACAACCGCCTCAAGCGACTGATCGACCTCGGCGCCCCCGAGATCATCGTCAACAACGAGAAGCGGATGCTGCAGGAGTCCGTGGACGCGCTGTTCGACAACGGCCGTCGCGGGCGTCCGGTCACCGGCCCGGGCAACCGGCCGCTGAAGTCGCTGTCCGACCTGCTCAAGGGCAAGCAGGGTCGTTTCCGCCAGAACCTGCTGGGCAAGCGAGTCGACTACTCGGGCCGTTCGGTCATCGTCGTCGGCCCGCAGCTGAAGCTGCACCAGTGCGGTCTGCCGAAGGAAATGGCCGTCGAGCTGTTCAAGCCCTTCGTCATGAAGCGGCTGGTCGACCTCAACCACGCGCAGAACATCAAGTCCGCGAAGCGGATGGTGGAGCGCCAGCGCCCGCAGGTGTGGGACGTGCTGGAAGAGGTCATCGCCGAGCACCCCGTGCTGCTCAACCGTGCTCCCACGCTGCACCGCCTCGGCATCCAGGCCTTCGAGCCGCAGCTGGTGGAGGGCAAGGCCATCCAGCTGCACCCGCTGGTCTGCGAGGCGTTCAACGCGGACTTCGACGGTGACCAGATGGCGGTCCACCTGCCGCTGTCGGCCGAGGCCCAGGCCGAGGCCCGGGTCCTGATGCTGTCCAGCAACAACATCCTGTCGCCGGCCTCCGGTCGGCCGCTGGCGATGCCGCGTCTGGACATGGTCACGGGCCTGTACCACCTGACCCGTCTGGTCGAGGGCGCCAAGGGTGAAGGTCTGGCGTTCTCGTCGGTCGGCGAGGCGATCATGTCCTTCGACCGCGGTGTGCTGGACCTGCAGGCCAAGGTCAAGATCCGCCTGCGGGACCTGGTCCCGAACGCGCAGCAGATGCCGGAGGGCTGGGAGCCGGGTCAGGCGTGGATCGCCGAGACCACGCTGGGCCGCGTCTGGTTCAACGAGCTGCTGCCGGAGGACTACCCGTTCGTCGACGACCTGCTGCCGAAGAAGAAGCAGGCCGCGATCGTCAACGACCTCGCCGAGCGGTACCCGATGGTCACCGTCGCCCAGACGCTGGACAAGCTGAAGGACGCCGGTTTCCACTGGGCCACCCGTTCCGGTGTGACCGTGTCGATCACCGACGTGGTCGTGCCGCCGAACAAGACCGAGATCCTCGACGGCTACGAGGCCAAGGCCGACCAGGTCGAGAAGCGGTACCGCCGCGGTGCGCTGTCCTACCAGGAGCGCAACGCGGAGCTGGTCAAGGTCTGGACCGCGGCCAAGGACGAGGTCGCCGAGGCCATGGAGACCAACTTCCCCGAGGACAACTCGATCAGCACGATCGTGAAGTCCGGGGCGGCCGGTAACATGACCCAGGTCGTTCAGCTGGCCGGTATGCGTGGTCTGGTGTCGAACCCCAAGGGTGAGTACATCCCGCGCCCGATCAAGGCGAACTTCCGCGAGGGCCTGTCCGTGCTGGAGTACTTCATCTCCAACCACGGTGCCCGCAAGGGTCTGGCGGACACGGCGCTGCGTACGGCCGACTCGGGTTACCTGACCCGTCGTCTGGTCGACGTCTCGCAGGACGTCATCGTCCGCGAGACCGACTGCAGCACCGAGCGCGGCGTCAAGATGCCGATCGCGGAGCTGCTGCCGGACGGCAAGCTGCTGCGCGACCAGCACGTCGAGACCAGCGTCTACGCCCGCACGACCGCCGAGGACGTCACCGACTCCGACGGCAACATCGTGCTGGCCCGCGGGTCCGACCTGGGCGACCCGGCGATCGAGAAGCTGCTCGCCGCGAAGATCACGAAGGTCAAGGTCCGCAGCGTCCTGACCTGTGAGTCCGCGGTCGGCGTCTGCTCGGTCTGCTACGGCCGTTCGATGGCCACCGGCAAGCTGGTCGACGTCGGCGAGGCTGTCGGCATCGTCGCCGCCCAGTCCATCGGTGAGCCCGGCACGCAGCTGACGATGCGCACCTTCCACCAGGGCGGTGTCGCAGGTGACGACATCACCACCGGTCTGCCGCGTGTGCAGGAGCTGTTCGAGGCCCGCGTCCCGAAGGGCAAGGCCCCGATCGCCGACACCTCCGGCCGCATCCGGCTGGAGGACAACGACCGCTACTGGAAGATCACGATCATTCCGGACGACGGCGGCGAGGAGATCGTCTACGACAAGCTGTCCAAGCGTCAGCGGCTCGCGGCGATCTCGGTGGACGGCACCGAGCGGCAGATCTCCGACGGCGACCACGTCGAGGTCGGTCAGCAGCTGCTCGAAGGTGCGGTCGACCCGCACGAGGTGCTGCGCGTGATGGGCCCGCGCGAGGCCCAGCTGCACCTGGTGAACGAGGTGCAGGAGGTGTACCGGTCGCAGGGTGTGGGCATCCACGACAAGCACGTCGAGGTCATCGTCCGCCAGATGCTGCGCCGGGTCATCATCATCGACTCGGGTGCCACCGAGTTCCTGCCCGGTTCGCCGGTCGAGCGCTCGCAGTTCGAGGCGGAGAACCGCCGCGTCGTCGCCGAAGGCGGGGACCCGGCCTCCGGCCGTCCGGTGCTGATGGGCATCACCAAGGCGTCGCTGGCCACCGAGTCGTGGCTGTCGGCGGCTTCCTTCCAGGAGACGACCCGCATCCTCACCAACGCCGCTATCGAGGGCGCGAGTGACAAGCTGGTCGGCCTGAAGGAGAACGTGATCATCGGTAAGTTGATCCCGGCTGGTACGGGCATCAACCGGTACCGCAACATCCAGGTGCAGCCGACCGAGGAGGCACGGGCCGCGGCCTACGCGATCCCGTCCTACGACGACAGCTACTACACCCCGGATGTGTTCGGCGCCGGCACCGGTGCGGCCGTCCCGCTGGACGACTACGACTTCGGCCGCGACTACCGCTGAAGTCCGAAGTAACCAGGCGCCCCCTGCCCGACTCCTCCGGGCAGGGGGCGCTTTCTTCGCTTCAACCGATGTTCGTCGTGGGTGTTGTTGCGCGCTATTACTAGCGCTGGGTTTCGTCCGCGGTGGTGTCCGCGGGCGAGGACTGGGCGTCGTAGTGGTCGGCGAGGGCTTCCGCCTCGATCTTGGGCATGGGGAGCGTCTGTTCAGCGGGGGCTGGACTCATGTGACGGAAGTTAGTGCAGATCCATGGTCATGCGGAACCGCTGTTGATCATTTCGTTGACTTTCGAGCATGAAAAAGCCCCTGCTGGGCAGGGGCTTTTTCATGTCCAGGGGGCCATGCCTGGGAGGGGACCACGGCGCCCCGGGAGTCCTCGGGTCAGCCTTCGAGCTCGGCGAGGGCCTTGCGGACTCGCTCGACCTCGGCTTCGAGCTCGGCGAGCTTGGCCTCGTGCTGCTGGCGGGCTTCGTTGATGACGCCCTCGATTGTCTCGGAGATCTCCGGGTTGAGCTCGGCGGCGGCCTTGGACACGGCGGCGGCCGCGACCGGCAGGGCCTGCACGACGCGCTTGCCCTGGTGTAGCAGGTCGGCCTGCCACTCGCCGTCGGCGGTGCCGGTGACGGTGAGCGTGAGCTCGACGGTGCGGGTCTTCTTCGCGGTGCTCTTGCGGGTCTGGCGCTTCTTGGGCGCCTCAGCCTGAGCCTCGGAGGTCTCGGTGGCCGCCGGAGCCGGGGTTTCGGACGAGGGGGCCTCGGTCGCGACAGCGGAGGGCGCCGTGCTGTCCGCGCCGCTGGTCTCGGCCGGAGTGGTCTGCTCTTCGGTCAACTCTGTGCTCCTGTTTATCGCGGGAGGGGACACCAGAATAGAACAGGTGTTCCCCTTCTGTTGCAGTGGACACGCCGACGACGCGCAGTGTCGCCTGATCGGGTCACCGTTCGAGGACGGTGACCAGGGCTTGCAGTGCGGGACGGAACGCGCGGTCGGAGGGCGCCGCGTACCCGACGATCACGCCGGGTGGGTGCGATCCGGCGCTGAGCCAGTGCGGCCCCAGCACCTGGAGCTCCACCGACCGCCGCCGCGCCCTGTCGAGGACTTCGAGTTCCGTGGGTCCTTCCGGATCCAGCTGCAAGGTCACGTGCAGTCCCGCCGAGATCCCGGCCGGGTGGGGCCGGTGGTTCGCACGCATCCCGCGCAGCGCTTCACCGAGCTGCTCGCGGCGCTGACGGTAGGTGGCGCGCGATCGGCGGACGTGCTGATCGTAGGCCCCCGACAAGATCAACTCCGCCATGGCCAGCTGTTCGAACAGCGGGGCGTGCAATCCGCTGTGCCGCTTGAGCTCCCGGACCGGTTCCACCAGCCGCGAAGGCAGCGCCAACCAGGCCAAACGCAGCGCGGGCGCCAGGGTCTTGCTCGCCGTCCCGGCGTAGACGACGTTGTCCGGCGCCATCCCCTGCAACGAGCCCATCGGCTGCCGGTCGAAGCGGAACTCGCCGTCGTAGTCGTCGTCGATGACCAGCAGGTCCTCGTCCTTGGCGCGCCGCGCCAGCTCCGCCCGCCGCGCGGAGCTCATGCTGACGCCGAGCGGGAACTGGTGGGCCGGGGTGACCACCACCGCTCGGCTGCGCAGCAGCGACACGTCGAGGCCCTCGCCGTCGACCGGGATGCCGTGCACCGCCATCCCGAACCCGGCGGGGATGTCCCACAGGTGCGGCGCCGACGGGTCCTCGAAGTCGACGGAGGGCTCGCCTTGATCGGCAAGGGCATTGCTGAGCAGTGACAACGCCTGCGTGTAGCCGTTGCAGACGATGATGTTGGACGGTGTGGTGGCCACCGCCCGCTCGCGCGCGAGGTAGCCGGCGAGCGCCTCGCGCAAGCGCGGATGCCCCTGCGGATCGCCGTAGTCGAGGTCGTCGGTGGGCACGTCGCGCAGCGCGCGGCGGCTGGCCGCCAGCCAGTCCCGGCGCGGGAACGAGCTCAGGTTCGGCCGACCCGAGCGGAAGTCCCAGCGCGCGACGTCCGGTTGCGCGGGCTCGGGCGCGTCCGGCTGAGCGGGGGTCGCGAGCAGTTCGGCGACGACCGTGGGAGCGCCCTGCCGGGCCACCAGGAACCCCTCGGCGACCAGCTGGTCGTAGGCGCGGGTGACGGTGCCGCGCGCGATCCCGAGCTCCTGGGCGAGCGAGCGCGTCGAGGGAACCCGGCTGCCGGCCGCCAGCGACCCGTCCCGGACGGCGGACCTGAGGGCCTCGGTCAGCTGCCTGCTGTCCGGGTGAACCAGCCCAGCGAACCATCCCACCGTCACGGTCCAGACCTTAGTACCTGGAGCAGCGCTCGGTCCGCGCAGCGGTGCCTCCCGGCCCGTCGTGATTATCGCCTCGGTGGGAAAAATCCGATCGGCCCTGCCGGTGCACGATCGATTGATAACGTGCTCAGCCGCTGGACAGTTGATCGACGGGGAGTGTCGTGGCGGAGGATTTCGGCAGGGACATCGGTGCCGCCGAGCGGATGGTTCGCGAGTGGCAGGACCGGGCGGCGGAGAAGGCCGAGAAGTTCAACCGCCTGCAACAGCAGGTCGAGCAGATCTCGGTGACCGAAACCTCCCGCGATGGCGCGATTCGGGTGACCGTGGCGTCCACCGGGATGCTGCAGGACCTGCAGCTCGCCGACAACGCCAACAACCGGCCGATGCCCAGGCTCGGCGCGGAGATCATGCGGCTGGTGCAGCAGGCGCAGGCCAAGATCCCCGGTCAGATGCAGGAGGCCGTCGAAGGCACCGTCGGGCTCGCCGACTCGGCCGCGCAGCACGTGCTCGACCAGGCCCGCAAGCACTTCCCGGAGCCCCCGCCCGAGGAGGAGCCGCCGCGCGGCACCCGGTCGAACGAGATCCGCCCGGCCGTCGAGGACGACTACCAGCCGCCGCAACGCCGGCAGTCGCCCGGCCGCCGCAGGCCCGACGACTTCGACGACGACTTCGGCAACGGCTCCTTCCTGCGCTGACCTGGGGACTGCACATGCCTGACGAGATGAACGTCGCCATCGAGAACCTGCGCACCCACGCGTCCAAAGTGGACGGTGTGGTGGATCAGCTGAGCACGGCCGTCGACGCCTCGCAGCAGGTTTCGCTGAACAACGACGCCTACGGCATCCTGTGCCGCCCCTTCGCGTGGATGATCGACCCGGTCGAGCAGATCGGCGTCGAGGCGCTGCGCGGGGCCGTGACGTCGATGCAGAAGATCGCCGACGACGTCCGCGCCACCGCCGAGGACTACCAGCAGGTCGACGACTCCAACAGCGCGCTGATCCGCGGAGTGCAGCCGTGACGAACCCGCTCGTCGAGAAGCAGCCGGAGAGCAACGACGGCTTCATCACCCAGGGCAGCGGTGACGCGGGCTGGGCGAGCGGCATCGGCATCGCCGAGTCCGTCAACGACGTCTCCAGCCTCAACGAGGGCTCGAGCTGGGTCGAGTCCGGCCTCGCCTACGGCGGGCTCGCGATGGAGGGCATCAGCCTCGCCGTCGACCCCATCGGCACCCTGCTCTCCTACGGGTTGTCCTGGCTGATCGAGCACGTCCAGCCGCTCAAGGAAGCCCTCGACTGGTTCGCCGGAGACCCCGACGGCGTCGCCGCCTACGGCAAGACCTGGGAGAACGTCTCCAAGGCGGTCGAGCAAGCCGCGAGCCAGTACAAGGACGCCGTCAAGGCCGACACCGCGAGCTGGACCGGTGCCGCCGGCGACGCCTACCGCAGGACCGCCGCCGAGAAGGGCGAAGCCCTCGACGGAGCGGCGAAGCTCGCGGGGACCATCAGCTCGGTCGTGACGATCATGGGCGAGGTCGTCTCGTTCGTCCGCGAGTTCGTTCGCGACCTGGTCGCCGACTGCATCTCGCGCCTGATCACCTACGCGCTGGAAGCCCTGCTGCCGCCGATCGCCTCGCTGGCCTGGGTGATCCCGCAGGCGATCGCGTTCATCTCCAAGACGGTCACCAAGATCGCCGACATCGTCGGCAAGCTGACCAGGACGATCAGCAACGTCTCCCCGAAGCTCGCCAAGCTCGCCGAGGTCTTCGGCGACATCATGAAAACCCTCGGCGACAAGGGGAAGGCCGGTGCTGGGGCGATCGGCAAGGTCGCCGAGAAGCTCGACGTCGCCGAACACCTGGCGAAGAAGACGTGGCAGAAGGTCGACGACACCTTCGGCACCGACGTCGTCGGCAAGCACAACGCCAAGTTCGGCGGCGGCCCGGACGCCCCGAGTTCGGGGGACAGCGACTCGTCCTCGGGGGATTCGTCTTCCGGTGGTGGCGAGTCCGGCCCTCGACCGTCGAGCGGTGCTTCGGGGCAGGGGGAAGCGCCGTCGTCGGCGCGATCGGAATCCACTGGGGACACCGGTGCTCCGCGCCCCGGGTCCACTTCGGACGGTACTGGTTCAGGGAGTTCCGCTGGTGGCCGCGGCGACGTGGCCCCGGATTCGCGATCGAGCGCTGATCCGGGTGGATCGACGCGGACCGATTCCGGTTCGGGGTCGCAGGACGGCTCGAGCTCCGGAGATTCGGCTCGGTCCGACACCGGTTCCCAGTCGCAGGACGGTTCGGGCTCGGGCGGATCGAGCCGCACCGACTCCGGTTCTGGGACGCAGGATGCTTCGAGCTCGGGCGGTTCAACGCGATCCGACTCCGGTTCGGGAGCGCAACCGCATGCCGATCCCGGTCCGAGCTCGGGCTCTAAGCCGCACGCGGACTCCGGCGGACCGCAGGCTCGCCCCGATGCGGGGACGGGCTCCCAGCCGCACCCGGACTCGGGTGGATCGACTCGCGCCGACGCGGGGTCGAGCAACGCCGGCTCGGGCGGTTCGACGTCGGGGCCGCACACCTCCGACGTTCCGCGAGCCCCCGCCAGCACCTCGGCGGCCGCCGTCGACGCCCCGGCGAGGCCGGACGCGGCCGCGCCGCAGTCGACCCCCGCGGCCCCGCGCCCGGACCAGCCGTCGGGCAACGCCCCGGCCGGTGGCCCGGGTGCCCCGGCGAGCCCGTCGGCCCCCGGCAGCGCAACGCCGTCGCCGCGCGGTGGACGCCAGGGCCCGGGTGGCTGGACCGGTACCTCGGGACATCCGGGTGCTGTCCGCGACCTCCCCGGCAACGCGCCTCGGACTCCGCGTTCCCCGAGCCACCCCGCGGGCCCGCGCCCGGACGCCCCCGCGCACGCGCCCAGGGGCGGGATGCCGCCTCGCCAGGCCCCGCACGCGCCCGCGCCGATGCGGCCCGTCCGGTCCGGTGCGCCCCACGCTCCGGTCCGGCAGGGAACGCCGGTGCAGCGCCCGCAGAGCGCCCCGCCCCGATCGCCCCACCTGCGCACCGCGGATTCACCCCGCACGCCGATCCCCGCGCAGCGGCCCCCCGAAACGCCGAACAGCCTTCCTGAGCGGTCAAAACTCGATGAGCCGAAGGTTTCGACGGCGGAGTCGATGGCGGCCGAGACCCCGCCGAAGGACCAGTGGCAGGCCGGGCACCACATGGTCGACCACACCCCTCGCCTCAACATCTCGCCCGAGCTCCGGGACAAGCTCGGACCGTTCCGGCGCGACATCGAAGCCACCGGCGCAGGTCTGTCGTTCACCAAACCTCCGGTGAAGGACTACTTCGGGCGGGCCGAATGGGCGCACAAGCGGCCCAGGTGCTCGGTCGACCCCAACCGGTTCACGGTCGAGATGCACGGCGGCCCGAACGGAGTGAAGTTCAAGCACATCGATCTCGACGCGAAGGAACTCGCCGAGATCATCAGGGGCTCCTCGGGCTACAAGGAGGGCACGCCGATCCGCCTGGTCTCCTGCGAGACCGGCGCCGACGTTCCCGACGGCTCCAAGAACTTCGCCCAGCAGCTCTCCGAAGAGCTGGGCGTCGAGGTGCTGGCCCCGAACACCAACGCCTGGGTCGACAACCACGGCAACATCTACGCCAGCGAATCCAGCGCCAAGTTCGACAAGGACGAGTCAGGCTCCCCGAAGCCCCGCCTCGACTCCCCGGGCGAGTGGACCGCCTTCCGCCCCGACGGCACCAAAGCCGTCCACAGCAGCCCCTACCCCCCAGGCCACCAACCGGAATGGGTCCGCCACGGCGTCCAAGCCGAACGCGCCCAAATCCGAGGCATCTTCGGCCGACGCAAGGACGAAGACTTCTCCATCGACCCGGTCACCGGCCACAACTACAGCAACGCACCCCCACAAGGGCCGCTCAGCCCGACGCAGGGCCAACCATCACCTCATCCGGCCCCACCGCAACAGAGCCATCCCCAGCAAGGGTTCCCGCAGCAGGGCCACCCGCAGCAGCACGGCTTCCCGCCGCAGAACTACCCGCAGCAGCAGGGATTTCCGCAGCAGGGCTACGCGCCGAACCCGCAGCAGGGCTTCGGTCCTGCGGGCCACCAGGGCTTCGGCCCGACCGGCCAGCCCTCGCACGCACCGAACCAGGGCCAGTTCAACCCGCCTCAGCAGGCAGGTCCGTACCAGGCGCACCCGCAGCACAGCCCGTACCAGCAGCCGCACCCGCAACAGGGCTGGAACCAGCAGGCGACGGTCGCGAACAACCCGTACGCACAACCGCACCCCCAGGCAGGTCCTCCGCACCAACCGGGCCCGCCACACCACGGCGCTCCCCAGCAGCCGCACAACCAACCCCACCCGCAGCAAGGAGCCCCGCAGCAACCACCCCGCCAGCAGGCTCCGGCGCCGCCGCACGCCCAACACCGGCCCCACCCCCAGAAAGGACCCCAGTCACCAGCACAAACACCCCGGCCGCAGGCTCCGGAGACGCCGAGGCGAGTGCTGGAGGACTTCGACCCGGGTCCTCCCGTCAACAGACCGGCGCACCCCCATACCCCGAACCGGGTCGGGAACGACTTCGACCCGAGGAACCCGTCGAAGACGCACCAGAACGCACCCGAAACTGGATCTCACGCGGCAAGGGTCCGCTCCGACTTCGACCCACGTCCGAACACAGGACAGACACCGCCAGGGCCGGGCGTTCCAAGTGGTCATCCGCACCCGCAGACTCCGCTCGGATCACGAGCAGGAAACCCGCAGGACCCGTCCCACGGCGCGTTTCCCGGCGCACGCACCGACGGTGGTTTCGGCCCGCGAGGCTCGCAGGCGTTCGACCAGGGCGGAATGATCGGGCATCAGCAGAACGTGGGACCGCGAACCGACGGCGGCTTCGGGCCACGGGGATCACAGTCCTTCGACGAGCCGTTCAACCCCAGGCCCGTGGAACGGCCTGCTGCGGACACTGGTTTTGATCGCCATCGGGACACGTACCACCATGGCGAGCCAAGTTTCCTGGAAGATCCTGACTATCACGACTGGGATCCCGGTACTCGACGGGAGGAACCCGGCACTACTCGGCCCGAGCCTGAAGATCACGACTCGGCCCCCACCGATGACGGTCCGGGCGGCCTCAAGGACGATCAAGACGTTCCGGCAAGCGGCGAGCCAGACCCTCTGGTTGGCGAGCCTGTTCCGAGGGATATCCGCAAGTGGGATTGGCTTCGTCACCTCGATGACGAAAACATGCCCCAGGTCGGCATCACCGCGGGCGAAAGACGCTGGCTGGCGCAGGTCGAAGACCGGACCGACTACGTGTCCGAGGAGCTCAGTGAAGGGTCGACTCGTCCGAGGTATGTCAGGTTCCAAGACGGGACCGAGGGTGTTTACAAGCGGTACGAGGACAGGGCTTTCACTTTTGGTGACACCCCGAAGCGGGAAGTCGCTGGTTCACGTTTAGCTGAGGATCTCGGGTTTGGGCGGATGACGCCCAAGTCGGTTGAGTGGGATGGCCCAAAGGGGCAGGGCGTTCTGCAGGAATGGGTCGGAGATGCCGTTCCGTTCGACAAGTTGGAGAGAAGCGGCTCCGCCAGAATGTCAGAATTCCCCATCGACGATAGGCAGCGCGCTGCGATCTTCGATTATGTCTCGGGGAACGTCGACAGGAACATGGGGAACTTCATGCGACGCGATGGTTATAACGGCCTCGTGCTGATCGACCACGGGTACTGCTTCCCCTCGTCCGTCGACCGCGCCAACTATGCGCTTGACTCACCTTTCATCACGGAGTTCAAGGACAAGCCGCTTTCTGACGAAGTCCTTGCCGGCATCAGGAGCGTGGACACCGGGCGCATGGAGGAGAGGCTCCGGCTGTCCGGACTCAGCGACGATGAGATCAACGGCGCTCTCTCGCGGCTCCGAGAAGTTCAACAGAGCGGAATGATCACCGGTCAGGCGTGGGGCGGTGACATTCGTGGGCTGCGCTAGGCTGGGTTGCTGCGCTGCTGAGAATTCTCCGAATCGGTGTGGGCCTGCTGACGAAAGTGAGATGTGATGTGGGACGAGCGGATTCGCCCCAGGGGATGGCCTGCCGATAGCGATGGGCGGCGGAGCCGTAAAGCCCTCCTCTGGCACACGGAGTGGACAGAGCGGCTCGAGATGCGGAAGAGCTTTCCGGAGAACCTCGATCCTAATCTGGCCGCTGCGTTGGAGTTCGCCCCGAAGGCCCGGGAATTGCAATGGCTTGATCCCGAGACAAAAGAGCCGTTGACGGTCGCCAACACCTTCGAGCGACACCGCGGTGCCTTCCTCGCAGCTGCGATCGGTGATGCTTATGGTGCTGCGGTCAACGCCGGTGCGGCGCACCGATTTCCATGGCGGCCGATCATCATGCTGGAAGAGGACCTGCTCATCGAGTTCGTCCCGCACAACGTCCTGTTGCCCACTGCTGTCACGCAGCTGACCGCGTTCGGTCTTGAAGCAATCATCAGAGCGCAGCTGGCGAGCAGACTCCAAGGTGAGGACAGGCAGCCGTTGGCCGAGGTGCAGCACGCGTATCAGCGCTGGCTGTACACCCAGGTCGTTGGCTGGGGGCAGCAGGGCAGGTGGCCGGAATGCGGAGGTCCCTTCGCGGCCCAGACTGCAGAGCCGGACGGCTGGCTTGTCGGGGACCGGCGTCTTTACACGCGGCACCTGCCCAATCCCGGTGTCCTTGAGACGCTGACGAACTACGCCAGGACGGGTGCTCCCTCGACTCTTCAGAACCCTGTCGGGCGTGCTCGCGGTGGTGATGTGCTTCCCCGTGCCGGGCTCGGTGAACTGTGGGCGGAGCAGCCCAGGGAGGCTTTCTCGATCGGCGCTGGGCTTGCGGCGCTGACCCACGGGCACCCGGATGACTACCTGGCGGGTGGTGTTGTCGCGCAGATCCTGCGGCTGAAGGTCAAGGCGGTTCCGTTCACGATGTGTGTCGGAGTCGGGCTTCAGGAGCTGGAGCGCTGGCCTGGGCACGAACGCACGATGGCACTGGTCAAGCGGGCCATGGAGCTCATCGAGAGCGAGTACACGCCGATGCGGACAGCGCAGTTGCGGGACGAGCTCGGGGATGGATCCGACGGCGCCTCGGCGCTGGCTATCTCGGTCTACGTCGCATTGGCCAGTGACTATGTACGTGAGGCGATCCTGCTGGCGATGAACTACAGCCCGCATCGGTCGGTCGTGGGTGCGGTCAGCGGGATGTTCCTGGGAGCCGAACTCGGCGTGCAGGGAGTCCCTCGCAGCTTGCGTGCTCCCTTGCAGCTGGGGGAAGTCCTGGACACCCTGTTCGACGACTTCGAGCGCGAGGTCAACCCGGAACCCCCGAGGGATGACGAATGGATGCGCCGGTATCCGGGCTGGTGACAGGTGATTGAGAGTGCGCAGGGGTCGGTGACCGAGCTTGAGCAGGCGATCGAGCGGTAGGTCAACGATTCTGAGGCGATCTACCTGGAGTTCCTGGACGCCGAGTTGTTCCTTGTCAGCTGACAGAACGTGCCTGACCCCGTCATGGTGAGCGTGGAGGGTCAGGCGATCAACTACAGCCCGCACCGTTCGGCTCTGGATGCGATCAGCGGACTTATGTTGGGGGCAGAGCTCGGGGTTCAGGGGGTCCCGCGCAGCATGAGCGCTCCGTTGGATCTAGGCGACTTCCGCAGCGCCTTTTCAACGACGTGGAGATGGGATTCAGCGCCGACGTTCCGGCAGATGACGCTTGGCTGCGCCGGTATCCGGGTTGGTGATGCGTGAGTACGGAGGACCAGATGACCGCGCTGGAACAGGCCATTGAGCGGTATGCGAATGACCCCGAGGCGATTGGTGAGGTCTACAAGGAGTTCTTGAGGGCGCGGTTGTTCCTGGTGAGTTCGGAGGACGCGCAGGAGCCGGTCTTGGTGAGTGTTGAGGGCCAGGAGAAGAAGCAGATCTGGGTGTGCACGCGCAAGGACAACGTGCCGGACTTCGCTCCCGGCAGCACCTTGGTGATCGGGTACAAGCTGCTTCCGAGACTCGCTGACCTCAACGTGCACGTTGTCGCGTCACCCCACACGTCTGACGTGATGCTGATCGGTTCGCGGGCGATCATGCATTCGGCGCCCGACAGCACCGACGAGATGCGTGCGGCGGCCCGGCAAGCGCCGGGCACGTGGATCGGTGCTCCGGATGTGATGTATCAGGGACACCCGCGCGAGAGCATTCCCGGTTACGCGTTCGTCGGCGCGTACTGGGCGGACGAGGCGGGTGAGCTCACCACTCGGTACGGGCCGAACTCTGAATACCGCCCGTCGCCGCGAACCCTGGGGTATCCCGAGCCGGTCAGCGAGTTGGAGAAGGTGCTGCATCTGTACGCGACCGGCTACGTCTCGGCCGACGCGCTCGTGGCAGTGCTCTCCGGCAGCGACTTCGCGCTGGTCGTGGACGAAGAGGGCGTTGCTGCGGGCTTTCCTCTTGGAGAGCGGCCGGTGCTGGTCGCGGCTTCGGCTGTCAAGTACGTGCCCGACTTCGCCAAGGGAGCCAACAAAGCCAACCTGGGCTCGATCGAGCCGCTTCTGGACGATGTGGACCTCGTGATCGACCTGGGAACAGCACACCAGGCTCACATCGAGGGAACGGTGCTCAAGAAGGTGCTGGAGCAGCACCGAGCGGCCGCGCAGGCTCCGAAACCCGCCCCCGAACCCGCCAAGCCCATCGACGCCCACGAGCGGTTTCTCGGTTCAATGCTTGGTGGGGCGATGGGGGATGCGCTGGGGTATGCGGTCGAGTTCAGCGACATCGGGATGATTCGGCGGCATCACGGGGCTGATGGGGTGACCGGGCCGGTGTCGCGGGACGGGGTCGCTCAGATCTCTGATGACACCCAGATGATGCTGTTCACGCTCGAAGGGTTGATTCGGGCGCATGTGGCTCGGCGGATGAAGCCGACCGACAACGATCCGGTTCCTGAGGTGCAGCACGCGTATCAGCGCTGGTACCACACGCAGGGGCCGGAGTGGCGCACCGCTGGCGGGCCGTATGCGCAGCACCTGCAGCGGCCTGACGGGTGGTTGATCACCAACTGGGAGCTGTTCGCGAGTCGGGCTCCGGGCAGCACGTGCATGTCGGCGTTGGCGAACTTCGCGCAGACCGGGGTTTCGGCGACTCCGCACAACCGGATCAACGACTCCAAGGGGTGCGGCGGAGTGATGCGGGCTGCGCCGGTGGCGGCGTGGTCGAACGATCCGGCCGAGGTGTTCTACGCAGCTGTCGGGACTGCTGCGTTGACGCACAGCCATCCCAGCGGGTTCTTGTCCGCCGGTGTGTTGGCGGTGATCGTGCATCAGCTGATCCGGGAGGTTCCGCTGCGCGAGGCCGTGCGGTTGGCTCGGGAACTGCTGACGCGGTGGCGGGAGCACGAGGAGCAGCTGCGGATTCTCGACAAGGCGGTCGCGCTGGCCGAGCGCGGAGTCGTTTCTCCTGAGGAGATCGCGCAGGAGTTGAGTGGTGGCTGGGTCGGTGAGGAGGCTCTCGCCATCGGCCTCTACGCCGTGCTGGCCACCGACGACCTGCGGGAGGCACTGCTTCTTTCGGTGAATCACTCGGGGGACTCGGATTCCACCGGGATGGTGTGCGGCAACATTGGCGGGGCGCTCTACGGGACTCGGGCCATTCCGCCGGAGTGGCTGGAGACCCTCGAACTGCGCGGACTGGTCGAAACCGTGGCCGAGGACGCGCTGGCGGAGTTCAGCCCGGGACCACCGACGGACCCGGGGTGGGCGCAGCGCTACCCCGCCTGGTGAGCAACGAGGAGAAGGCGATGACCGACCCGCAACGGCAGCTGAGCTGGGCCGATCGTTTCCGAGGTGCGCTGCTCGGCGGCGCCGTGGGCGATGCCCTCGGTGCCGGGGTTCGGCACACCTCGACCGCCGAGATACAGCAGTGGTTCGGTCCGCGCGGCGTCGCCGACTACCTCCCCGTCTACGGGAGGCGCGGCGCCGTCACCGACCTGACGCAGCTCACCGTGTTCACCCTCGAAGGCCTGCTGCGCGCCAAGGCCGAGGGCTGCACCGGCTTACCCACCGAGTTCGTCTTCGCGAACCACCTGCGCTGGCTGCACACCCAGGGCGTGCCGTGGGAGTACGCGATGTCGGCGTTCGCGGCGACCGAACCCGCGCCCACCAGCTGGCTGCTGGAACGCCGCGAGCTGTACTCGACCCGCAACCCGGCCGGCAACGCCCTCGGACTGCTCGGGCGCATGGCGGCGCGGTCGCCGCTGGGACCCGACGGTCGTCTGCACCCGCCGGTGGACGTCGACGGTTCCGCCGACTACCCGGTGCTGGCAGCCCCGGCGATGGTGTGGTCCAACGTGCCCGAAGGCGTGTACGCGGCGGGCGCGGGCATCGCGAACCTCTTCACCTCCGGCGCCAACTCCGTTGCCGCGGCCGGTGTGCACGCCGACGTGCTGGCGCAGCTCATCCGCGGCATCCCGCTGTGGGACGCCGTCACCAGCTCCGATCAGCGCAGGCTCAACGCCGCCTACCGGGTGGCCGGGGTGCCCGCCGACGTGCGGCGGACCGTTCACGCGGCCATGTTCACCGGTCAGCGCGGCGGAACCCCCGGCCCGCTGGACATCGACATCGAGTTCGACGTCGTCGACAAGCCCGGTGAGCTCGGCATCGCGCTCGCCGCGGTCGGCAGCACCCGCACCTTCGCCGACGCCGTGCAGGTCGCGGTGAACAACTCCGCCGACAGCGCCGTCACGGGTGCGCTCGCCGGGCAGCTCGCCGGTGCGCTGCACGGTCCCGCCGCGATTCCCGCGCAGTGGCTGGACGAACTCGAACTCCGGCAGGTCATCGAGACCCTGTGCGGCGACGCGACCGAGGCGTTCGCGCCGCCGCCACCGCCGCAGTGGGCGCAGCGCTACACGCGCGGACCCCAGCAGACCGGACCTCGCCAGATCCCCGCCGGACCGGCGAAGACCGTCGAGGGCTCCGCCGAGCAGACGATGGTGATGCCGGCGATCACGGCCGACACCCCGCCGCCCTCCGCCCAGCCCGCCTCGCCGCAGCCGGTCGCACCGGAGCCGCCGGTCGCGCAGACCCCCGCGCCCGAACCGGTCGTCCAGCCGGAACCGCCTGCGCGGGAGGAGATTCCGCGGTTCGAGACGCGGAGCACCGGCCAGATCGGTGCCCCGACGTTCCCGGCCTCCGCGCCCGCTCCCGAGCCCGAGCGGGAAACCGAGACCACCGCGGTCTTCGCGGCCATCGGCTCCGAGCCGGAACCGGATCGAACCCCCGTCGACCTCGAACCGCGTCCCCGCACGCCCATCGACCTCGACCCGGGCGAAGCCGACGAGCCCGAACCGGAGATCGCCGAACCCGCGCCGATCCCCGAAACGCCCGTGGTCGACCTCGAACCCGAGCCGGAACCCGAGTCGGAGACCGAAACGACGCAGGTCGTCGAGGCCGTGTCGGACTCCGGTGAGCCCGCCGGCTCCACCGTCGTGGACGTGAGCGGCATCGGTTCGCCCTTCGACCTGATCGCCGTGCCCGCGCGCGACGACAACGAGCCCGAGCCGGACGCCCGCTTCACCCGCGACTCCGACCCCGAACTCCGCTTCGCCGACGCCGAGCCGGAACCGTCGCCGATCGACCTGAGACCGGACCCCGACGTGATCCCCGATGTGGTCCCGGCTCTCGCGAAGATCTCGTCGATCCAGCCGGAACCCGAACCGGTCGAGGTCGCCGAGGAAGCGGACGAGCCCACCGCCGAGCCGGAGGACTCCGACGCCGAGGCCGACGGACCGGAAGTTGAGGCCACCGAGCCGGAAGTTGCCGAAGCCGAGGCCACCGAGCCGGAAGACGCCGAAGCCGAGTTCGCGGAGTCGGAAGGCGCCGTAGCCGAGTTCGCCGCGCCGGAGGACGTCGATGCTGAGGGCAGCGCGCCGGAAGACCTCGAAACCGAAGTCGCCGACGACGTGGAGAACGAGGCGACGGAAGAACCGCAGGAAGCCGAACCGCGCGGAACCGAGCTGAGCGAAGTCGAACGGGACGAACCCGAGCTGCACGAACTCGCGCGGGACGAAACCGAGTCGGACGAGGCCGAGCGGGACGAGGTCGCCTTCACCGAGGAGCCGGAGGAAGTCGAGCCGGCCGCACTCGTCGAGGAGCGGGAGGAGGACGTCGCTCGCACCGTCGTCGAGGAGCTGGCAGAGGATGTTGCCTCCGACCTCGACGAACCCGAAGAGGTCGTCACTCCCGCCACTGAGGACACCGCCGCAAGCGCGGAAGACACCACGCCAGACGCCGAGGACACCACCGCGGACAACGCTGCGGACGCCGAGGACACCGCGGTCGACGACGCCGAGGACGTGCCCGCCGAGCCGGAACCGCAGGTGGTCGAGGCCCTTCCGATCTCGGCCGGCCGTCGCGTGCACGGCAAGACCGAGGGACCGGGCGATGCCGCCCCGTCGCTGACCGAGCGGGTCCTGGGCTGCTTCCTCGGAGGCGCTCTCGGCGACGCGCTGGGCGCCGACCTGGAGTTCATCACCGCCGCGCAGATCACCGAGCGCTTCGGCGCGACCGGCCCCAGCGGCCTGCGCGAGGCGTACGGCGTGCACGGGGCGATCACCGATGACACGCAGATGACGCTGTTCACCGCGGAGGGCCTGATCCGAGGCAGCGTCGCCGCGCGCACCCTCGGCGCCGCGGACCCGCTGCCCGAGGTGCAGCTGGCCTACCAGCGCTGGCTGCACACCCAGGGCGTCGAGTGGGACGCGGCGGCCGGTGAGTTCTTCGCCGACCACCCGGTGCCGGACGGTTGGCTGGTCGAGGTCCCGGGCCTGTTCCACACCCGCGCCCCCGGCAAGACCATCTTCCGGGCGCTGACCGCCTTCGGCGACGGCCACCGGGCCGGTTCGCTGACCGAGACGATCAACGACTCCAAGGGCTGCGGTGGCGCGATGCGCGCGGCACCGGTCGCGCTGACCTCGACCGATCCGGCCGAGGTGTTCGAGCTCGCGGCGCGCACCGCCGCGCTCACCCACAGCCACCCGGCCGGATACCACTCCGCGGGTGCGCTGGCGGTGATCGTGCAGCAGGCGCTGCTGGGTCGCAGCCTCGACGACGGCGTGTGGCTGGCCCTGCAGGTGCTGGAGACCTGGGACGACCACGAGGAGACCACCGCCGCGATCAAGGCCGCCGTGGACCTGGCCGCCGAGGGCGTGCCGACGCCGGAGCGCGTCGCCGAGGTCCTCGGCGGTGGCTGGGTCGGCGAGCAGGCCGTGGCGATCGCGGTGTGCGCGGCGCTGGTGGCCGGTGAGGACGTGGAGCTGGCGCTCAAGATCGCCGTGCACCACGACGGCGACAGCGACTCCACCGGCGCGATCTGCGGCAACATCGTCGGCGCGCTGCAGGGCGTGGGTGCGCTGCCGCTGGACTGGCTGGCCGAGCTGGAGCTGCGCGACGTCATCGAGCAGATGGCGCTGGACTGCGTCGCCGAGTTCGGCCGCGGCGGCTTCCAGCCCGGCCGCGCCGCCATCGACCCGCCGTCCGACCAGGACTGGGACGAGCGCTACCCGGTTCGGCCGCAGTGGTCGGCCGAACCGGCGACAGTCGGTGCCGACGCCGGGGGTTTCCCGTCGCCGAAGCCGGCACCCCGCCGCCGCCTCGACGGGGTGGCGAGCACCGAAACCGTTGAGGGGGACAGTTGATCAACGTCAGGCAGGGTGACCCGTTCCCGGTGCACCCGCCGTTCCCGGCGCCGGCCGCGTTCGGCGCGTTCCCGGACCGCACCGCGCAGCTGGCGGAACTGCTGCAGGCGCTGCGTGCGGCGGTGGGGTCCGCCGAGGTCCGCTGCACCGCGCTGGGGACCCGGTTCGAGACCGACGCGAGCGATGAGGTCTTCGAGCTGCTGCGCCGCATCCGCGACGTCGGCTACCGCCCGGAGACCGGCGCCTGGACCTCCGCGGTGTTCTCCGGAGGTGAGCTGCACACCTCCCACGCCGAGCCGCAGTGGCAGAACGCGCCCGAGGACGGACGCGCTCACCTGGACGAACTGCGGTTCTACCCGCGCCGCAACCCCGAGCAGTGGCTGCTCGCCCCGGCCTGGGACCACTTCGTCGACGCCGTCACCTACCCGGACGGGGCGACCGGCCCGCTGCGGATGCTGCCGGTGTTCGACGGCCGCGACGCGCAGGGCAGGCCGCAGGTGTTCCGGCCGGCGGTGCCGTGGATCGAGAAGCGCGAGGTGTTCAGCTACCTCAACGGCGGCGAGATCGTGCTGTCGGCGATGTCCACCGACGCCGACGAGCTCGACCCGGCGCGCGGCTCCGAGGTGCCCAAGCAGTTCCACACCGACGGCGTGTGGGTGTGGCCGCAGGCGATGGCCTACTACCTAGAAGAGCACGACATCGCCCCGCCGCCGGAGTTCCTCGACCACATCCGCCGCGCCCGCTACCAGGCGCCGACGACGGTCGCCGACGTGAAGTCGGCCGAGGCCAAGTCGCTGATCCTGGCCACCGACCCGGCCTCGATGCTGGCCCACCGGCCGGAGGACGCCTTCGTGGCGGTCGGCGCGCACCTGGCGGCCCAGGGCGTGAGCAGCCGGTTCTACAGCTTCGACGAGCCGGTCGGCGGCGGCTGGAGCATGCGGCCCGAGCCGGACGGCTGGTGGGCGGTGGAGGCCCACGACGACCGGCCGAACCCCAAGCACCGCTTCCCGGACCCGTGGACGGCGGGGTTCTTCCTGATCGGCGCGATGACCGTCGAGCGCGACCGCTACCTCCGGGAGCCGGACGAGGCGCTGCTGGACTTCGAGTGCCCGTGGCCGGAGATGGCCGACGAGCCGCCGCTGTCGTCCTACGACCAGAAGTTCGTGGTCCAGCTGCAGCCCGGCGACGAGATCGACCGCTTCGGCGAACCGGTCGGCAACACCGCGTTCGTCGCGGGCACCACGATCCCGCAGCGCAGCATGCCGCCGGGCCGCCAGCCGGGGCAGTACCGCCGCTACCGGGTGGTGAAGGCGTTCGACGCCATCACCGGCGTCGCCAAGCCCGAGCACGGCCAGGTCGGCGGCGGGACCGCCTACGTCCTGCCCAACTCCCTGAAGGTCCTGACCGAAGAGGGCTGGCTGGCCGAGGCCTGAGCCGTCGCCGGGAGAACGGGGTTGTCCGCGCGGACACCCCGTTCTCGGTTGGCGGGAGGGGCTTGTCACACGGGGTAGAATCTTGTGAGAAGTCGATGATTGCTCGCACCTCATCTGTGGCGCGGAGCCCGCGCCGGGTGATCGAGCAGGTCAAGGGGACCCCCGTTTTGACCCTCTGAGAACGGGGCGGGTATCTTTGTTTATCGGACCCGACGCCAATCGGGTCGATCCGCATGCCCGTGCATGACGTGGCCGCCCGAGTGGAGGGCCGCGGCAGCGCCGAGGATGTGTGGAACTCTTCCGAAAACCCTCTGGGGTCTACCTCGGTTTCGGCCGGAACGGGCGCTGTGAGGGCCGAGGAGCGGGCGACACGCCCGACCTCGTGTGCGGGGGAGTCCCGAAACACAGTGCCTGACAGGTGCTCGACGCCCAGGGCACGCCGAAGCTCGAACGAGCGGCTGCTTGGTCGAGTACCTAAAAGACGCGAACGCTGACAGAAAGCCGGTCCATGCCCACCATCCAGCAGCTGGTCCGTAAGGGCCGCCAGGACAAGGTCGCCAAGACCAAGACCGCGGCGCTCAAGGGGAGCCCGCAGCGGCGTGGCGTGTGCACCCGCGTGTACACGACCACCCCGAAGAAGCCCAACTCGGCCCTGCGCAAGGTCGCTCGTGTCAAGCTGACCAGCGGCATCGAGGTCACGGCCTACATCCCGGGTGAGGGCCACAACCTGCAGGAGCACTCGATCGTGCTCGTTCGTGGCGGCCGTGTGAAGGACCTGCCCGGCGTGCGCTACAAGATCATCCGTGGTTCCGCTGACACCCAGGGTGTGAAGAACCGCAAGCAGGCTCGCAGCCGCTACGGCGCGAAGAAGGAGAAGAGCTGATGCCCCGCAAGGGTCCGGCCCCGAAGCGGCCGCTGCACGCTGATCCCGTGTACGGCTCGCCGCTGGTCACGCAGCTGGTGAACAAGATCCTCGTGGACGGCAAGCGTTCGCTGGCTGAGAAGATCGTCTACGCGGCCCTGGAAGGCTGCCGGGAGAAGACCGGCACCGACCCGGTCGTCACGCTCAAGCGTGCCCTGGACAACGTCAAGCCGACCCTGGAGGTCCGCAGCCGCCGCGTCGGTGGCGCGACCTACCAGGTGCCGATCGAGGTGCGGGCCGGCCGGTCCACCACCCTCGCCCTGCGCTGGCTGACCACCTACTCGCGGCAGCGTCGCGAGAAGACCATGGTCGAGCGCCTCATGAACGAGCTGCTGGACGCGAGCAACGGCCTCGGCGCGAGCGTCAAGAAGCGCGAAGACACTCACAAGATGGCGGAGTCCAACAAGGCCTTCGCGCACTACCGCTGGTGACATCTGGTGGGTCTTGCCCGCCAGCCGAACCGATTCGACAGCTTTGCACCTGTCACCGCGACTTGCACCTGCTGTTAGGGAACGGGGAAGAATCTCGTGGCACGCGACGTGCTGACTGACCTGACCAAGGTCCGCAACATCGGCATCATGGCCCACATCGATGCGGGCAAGACCACCACCACCGAGCGGGTCCTGTACTACACCGGGATCACGCACAAGCTCGGCGAGACGCACGACGGTGCTTCTCAGATGGACTGGATGGAGGAGGAGCAGAAGCGGGGTATCACCATTACCTCGGCTGCTACCACCACGTTCTGGGGCGACACCCAGATCAACATCATCGACACCCCCGGCCACGTCGACTTCACCGTCGAGGTCGAGCGCTCGCTGCGCGTCCTCGACGGCGCGGTCGCGGTGTTCGACGGCAAGGAAGGTGTCGAGCCCCAGTCCGAGCAGGTCTGGCGCCAGGCGGACAAGTACGACGTCCCCCGCATCTGCTTCGTCAACAAGATGGACAAGCTGGGCGCGGACTTCTACTACACCGTGAGCACCATCGAGGACCGGCTGCACGCCAAGCCGCTGGTCCTGCAGCTCCCGATCGGTGTGGAGTCCGAGTTCGAGGGCGTCGTCGACCTGGTTCAGATGAAGGCCCTGACCTGGCGTGGTGAGGTGTCCAAGGGCACTGACTACGAGGTCGAGGACATCCCGGCGGATCTGGCCGACAAGGCCGCCGAGTACCGGGAGAAGCTCGTCGAGGCCGTCGCCGAGACCGATGAGGCCCTCATGGAGGCCTACTTCAGCGGCGAAGAGCTGACCCAGGAGCAGATCAAGGAAGGCATCCGCAAGATCACCGTCGAGCGCAGCGCGTTCCCGGTCCTCTGCGGTACCGCGTTCAAGAACAAGGGCGTTCAGCCCATGCTCGACGCGGTCGTCGACTACCTGCCCTCGCCGCTGGACGTCCCCGCCGTGCAGGGCACCCTGCCGGACGGTGAGACCCCCGCGGAGCGCAAGCCGAGCACCCAGGAGCCGTTCGCCGCGCTGGTCTCCAAGATCGCGGTGCACCCCTTCTTCGGCAAGCTGACCTACATCCGGGTCTACTCCGGCAAGGTCGCCTCCGGTGCCCAGGTCATCAACTCGACCAAGGGCCGCAAGGAGCGCATCGGGAAGATGTTCCAGATGCACTCCAACAAGGAGAACCCGGTCGAGGAGATCCAGGCGGGTCACATCTACGCGGTGATCGGTCTCAAGGAGACCACCACCGGTGACACCCTGTGCGACTCCGCGAACCCCATCGTCCTCGAGTCGATGACGTTCCCGGCGCCGGTCATCGAGGTGGCCATCGAGCCCAAGACGAAGGCTGACCAGGAGAAGCTCTCCACGGCGATCCAGAAGCTCGCCGAGGAGGACCCGACGTTCCAGGTCAAGCTGGACGACGAGACCGGTCAGACGATCATCAAGGGCATGGGTGAGCTGCACCTCGAGGTGCTGGTCAACCGCATGAAGAGCGACTTCAAGGTCGAGGCGAACATCGGTAAGCCGCAGGTGGCCTACCGCGAGACGATTCGCAAGTCGATCGAGAAGTACGAGTACACGCACAAGAAGCAGACCGGTGGTTCCGGTCAGTTCGCGCGCGTGATCATCAAGCTCGACCCGATCGAGCAGACGTCCGACAGCGCGACCTACGAGTTCGACAACAAGGTCACCGGCGGTCGGATCCCGCGGGAGTACATCCCGTCGGTTGACCAGGGTGCGCAGGACGCCATGCAGTACGGCGTGCTGGCCGGCTACCCGCTGGTCGGCGTGAAGGTGACCTTGCTCGATGGCCAGTACCACGAGGTCGACTCGTCGGAAATGGCCTTCAAGGTCGCCGGTTCGATGGCGCTCAAGGAGGCGGCTGCCAAGGCTTCTCCGGCGCTGCTCGAACCGATGATGGCGGTCGAGGTGACCACGCCCGAGGACTACATGGGCGATGTCATCGGAGACCTGAACTCCCGCCGTGGCCACATCCAGGCCATGGAGGAGCGCAGCGGTACCCGCGTCGTCAAGGCTCTCGTGCCGCTGTCCGAGATGTTCGGGTACGTCGGCGACCTGCGGTCCAAGACCCAGGGTCGTGCCAACTACTCGATGGTGTTCGACTCCTACGCCGAGGTTCCGGCCGGTGTGGCTAAGGAGATCATCGCCAAGGCAACGGGCGAGTGACCCGCTGGTCGGCCTCGGGTGACCGGGGCCGGCCAAGAGGCGACGCCTCGCGAAGGCGACCGGGGAGCAATCCCCTCCAGACGGCGGCGAGCGGGCAGCGACCACTTCGGAAGCGATCCGCTCGTCACCTACCCGACAGGACTCCGCCTGGCACAACAAGTCGTACGGCGGAAAGTTAACAAGTCCAGGAGGACAATCCAGTGGCGAAGGCGAAGTTCGAGAGGGACAAGCCGCACGTCAACATCGGGACCATCGGTCACGTTGACCACGGCAAGACCACGCTCACCGCAGCCATCACCAAGGTTCTGCACGACAAGTACCCGGAGCTGAACCCCTTCACGCCGTTCGACGAGATCGACAAGGCGCCGGAGGAAAAAGAGCGCGGTATCACGATTCAGATCGCGCACGTGGAGTACCAGACGGAGAAGCGTCACTACGCTCACGTCGACGCTCCGGGGCACGCTGACTACGTGAAGAACATGATCACCGGTGCCGCCCAGATGGACGGCGCGATCCTGGTGGTCGCCGCGACCGACGGCCCGATGCCGCAGACCCGCGAGCACGTGCTGCTGGCTCGCCAGGTCGGCGTGCCCTACATCCTGGTCGCGCTGAACAAGTCCGACATGGTCGACGACGAGGAGATCCTCGAGCTCGTCGAGATGGAGGTCCGCGAGCTGCTGTCGTCCCAGGAGTTCCCGGGCGACGACGTGCCGGTCGTGCGCGTCTCCGCGCTGAAGGCGCTGGAGGGCGACGAGGAGTGGGCCAACAAGATCGTCGAGCTGATGACCGCCGTCGACGAGAACGTTCCGGACCCGGTGCGTGACACCGAGAAGGCGTTCCTGATGCCGGTCGAGGACGTCTTCTCGATCACCGGCCGCGGCACCGTCATCACCGGCCGCATCGAGCGCGGCATCATCAAGGTGAACGAGGAGGTGGAACTGGTCGGCATCAAGGAGAAGCCGCTCAAGACCACCGTCACCGGTGTCGAGATGTTCCGCAAGCTCCTCGACGAGGGCCAGGCGGGCGACAACGTCGGTCTGCTGATTCGCGGCATCAAGCGCGAAGAGGTCGAGCGCGGCATGGTCGTCGTGAAGCCGGGCACCACCACCCCGCACACCGAGTTCGAGGCGCAGGTCTACATCCTGTCCAAGGACGAGGGTGGCCGTCACACGCCGTTCTTCAACAACTACCGTCCGCAGTTCTACTTCCGGACCACGGACGTCACCGGCGTTGTGACCCTGCCCGAGGGCACCGAGATGGTCATGCCGGGCGACAACACCGAGATGTCGGTCCAGCTGATCCAGCCCATCGCGATGGACGAGGGTCTGCGCTTCGCGATCCGCGAGGGTGGCCGCACCGTCGGCGCCGGTCGCGTCACCAAGATCACCAAGTGACGTGACGAGGGCCCGCTTCCCTCGCGGGAGGCGGGCCCTCTCTTGTTTTGCGGTGACCTCGGTCCCGTAAAACGACCCCCGATTTTGGGTGGTGCAGAGGATGTGCCATCCTGTATGGGTTGCTCGTTCAGGGCGGCCGGAATTTCAGACTCGCGGATCGACGTGATCGGTCCTGGTAGTCGCGACGAAGCTCCGGCCGCCCTGGTGCGAGGGCCTCGCGCCCTTGTTCGGTGTTCGGCTCCGTTCTCTTTCGGAACCCGATCCCCCGGCCGCTTTCGGTCGGCCGAGCAGGGCACAAGAAGGTGTACGGGCTTTCGGGCCCACCCCATCGGCGACGTTCGAGGGGACCGGTATGCGACAGCTGGGCGACACGCCCGACCGCGTGTACCGGGCACCAACACACTTGAACAGGGGCGGACTGAGAGCTGTGACGGCTCCCGGTATCGGGGACGACACCACGCTGAGGGCCGTGAGGGGCACCGATGGGTGCGCCCTGCACCCATGTACCTGACCGCGGCACGAGACTAGAGGAACGGCAAGCCACCATGGCGGGACAGAAGATCCGCATCCGGCTCAAGGCCTACGACCACGAGGCGATCGACGCGTCCGCACGCAAGATCGTCGAGACCGTGACGCGCACCGGCGCTCGGGTCGTGGGGCCAGTGCCGCTGCCCACTGAGAAGAACGTCTACTGCGTCATCCGCTCCCCGCACAAGTACAAGGACTCGCGGGAGCACTTCGAGATGCGTACGCACAAGCGGCTCATCGACATCCTCGAACCGACGCCGAAGACGGTCGACGCGTTGATGCGCATCGACCTGCCGGCCAGCGTCGACGTGAACATCCAGTAAGGCACGGCGACGAGGTAGCGGAGAGAACGAGACCAATGTCTGACAGGCAGATCAAGGGGATTCTGGGCACGAAGCTCGGCATGACCCAGGTCTTCGACGACCAGAACCGGGTCATCCCGGTGACCGTCGTGCAGGCCGGGCCGAACGTGATCACCCAGATCCGGACCCCCGAGAAGGACGGCTACTCGGCCGTGCAGCTGGCGTTCGGCGCCATCGACCCCCGCCGGGTGAACAAGCCGCGTGGCGGCCACTTCACCAAGGCCGGTGTCACCCCGCGCCGCCACGTCGTGGAGCTGCGCACCGCGGATGCCGGTGAGTACGAGCTCGGCCAGGAGATCAGCGCGGACCTCTTCGAGGCCGGCGCGGTGGTCGACGTGGTCGGCACCAGCAAGGGCAAGGGCTTCGCGGGCACCATTAAGCGGCACGGTTTCCACCGGCAGCCGATGAGCCACGGTGCTCAGGCGGTGCACCGCAAGCCGGGTTCCATCGGCGGCTGCGCGACCCCCGGTCGCGTCTTCAAGGGCATGCGCATGGCGGGGCGGATGGGTTCCAACCGCGTCACCACGCAGAACCTGAAGGTGCACAAGGTCGAGGGCGACAACGGCCTGCTGCTGATCAAGGGCGCCGTGCCCGGTCCCAAGGGCGGCCTGGTGCTGGTTAAGAGCCCCGCGAAGGGTGGTGCGTGATGAGCTTGACGCTCGACGTCCGTACCCCGGACGGCAAGACCGACGGCACCGTCGAGCTGCCGGCCGAGATTTTCGACGCGCAGGCCAACGTGGCGCTGATGCACCAGGTCGTCGTGGCCCAGCTGGCCGCGGCTCGCCAGGGCACGCACGCCACGAAGACCCGCGGTCAGGTCTCCGGCGGCGGCAAGAAGCCGTACCGGCAGAAGGGCACCGGTAACGCCCGTCAGGGCTCCATCCGCGCCCCTCAGTTCGCCGGCGGTGGCACCGTCCACGGCCCGCAGCCGCGGGATTACACCCAGCGGACCCCGAAGAAGATGGTGAAGGCCGCCCTGCGCGGTGCCCTCTCCGACCGGGTTCGCGCCGGCCAGCTGCACGTGGTCACCGGCGTTGTCGGCGGCGAGCAGCCGTCCACGAAGTCGGCCAAGACCGCGCTGCGGAACTGGACCGAAGCCAAGAAGGTTCTGGTCGTGCTCGACCGCCACGAGGAGCAGAACTCGTGGCTGAGCCTGCGGAACCTGCAGAACGTGCACCTGATCGACCCGGGTCAGCTGAACACCTACGACGTGCTCAACAGCGACGACGTTGTGTTCACCAAGGCCGCCTACGACCGTTTCGTCGCAGGTCCGGCCAAGGGCCGGTCGGTCAAGGCCGCCGCTTCTTCCGCTGAGGAGGCAGAGCAGTGAGCGCCGACCCCCGGGACATCATCCTCAAGCCGGTGATCTCCGAGAAGAGCTACGGACTGCTGGAGCAGTCGCAGTACACCTTCTTGGTGGACCCGCGCTCGAACAAGACCGAAATCAAGATCGCCATTGAGCAGATCTTCGACGTCAAGGTCGCCAGCGTCAACACGATCAACCGCAACGGCAAGCGCAAGCGCACCCGCACCGGGTTCGGCAAGCGCAAGGACACCAAGCGGGCCATCGTCACCCTGACGCCGGAGAGCAAGGCGATCGAGATCTTCGGCGGTCCGGCCGCCTGACGGTGCTGATTAGGACGAGGTTGCTTTAGAAATGGGCATTCGCAAGTACAAGCCGACGACGCCTGGCCGTCGTGGCTCGAGCGTGTCCGACTTCGCCGAGATCACCCGGACGGAGCCGGAGAAGTCGTTGATCGTCCCGCTGAATCGCAAGGCGGGCCGCAACGCTCAGGGCAAGATCACCACGCGGCACAAGGGTGGCGGTCACAAGCGGGCCTACCGCCTGATCGACTTCCGCCGCAACGACAAGGACGGTGTGCCGGCCAAGGTCGCGCACATCGAGTACGACCCGAACCGCAGCGCTCGGATCGCGCTCCTGCACTACGCCGACGGCGAGAAGCGGTACATCATCGCGCCGAACGGTGTGAAGCAGGGCGACCCGATCGAGAGCGGCGCTCGGGCCGACATCAAGCCGGGTAACAACCTGCCGCTGCGCAACATCCCCACCGGTACCGTGATCCACGCGATCGAGCTCCGCCCCGGTCAGGGCGCGAAGATCGCTCGCTCGGCCGGTGCCCGGGTGCAGCTGGTGGCCAAGGACGGCCCGTACGCCCAGCTGCGGATGCCTTCGGGCGAGATCCGCAACGTGGACGCGCGCTGCCGTGCCACCGTCGGCGAGGTCGGCAACTCGGAGCACGCCAACATCAACTGGGGCAAGGCCGGCCGCATGCGGTGGAAGGGCAAGCGCCCGACCGTCCGCGGTGTCGTCATGAACCCGGTGGACCACCCGCACGGTGGTGGTGAGGGCAAGACCTCCGGTGGTCGCCACCCGGTCAACCCGAACGGTAAGCCGGAGGGTCGTACCCGTCTCCGCAAGCCGAGTGACAAGCTCATCGTCCGCCGCCGGCGTACCGGCAAGAAGCGCTGAGCAGGGAGGTAAGCAAACATGCCACGCAGCCTGAAGAAGGGCCCGTTCGTGGACGACCACCTGCTCAAGAAGGTGGACGCGCTTAACGAGTCGGGCAAGAAGACCGTGATCAAGACCTGGTCCCGTCGGTCGACGATCATCCCGGACATGCTGGGCCACACCTTCGCGGTGCACGACGGTCGCAAGCACGTCCCGGTGTTCGTCACCGAGTCGATGGTGGGGCACAAGCTGGGCGAGTTCGCCCCGACCCGCACTTTCAAGGGCCACGTCAAGGATGACCGGAAGTCGCGCCGCCGCTGAGCGGGTCTGTGACACGAACGAGTAAGAGCAAGGGGTAGCAGGATGACAGCCCGTTCCGACTCCACTGCCGCGGAAGCCCCGCGGGCAGTGGCGCGGGCCCGGTTCGTCCGCGTGTCGCCGATGAAGGCGCGGCGCGTGGTCGAGCTCATCAAGGGCCGGAGCGCCAGCGATGCCCTGGCTGTGCTTCAGTTCGCGCCGCAGACCGCCAGCGGTCCGGTGTCGAAGGTGCTCGCCAGTGCGATCGCCAACGCGGAGAACAACCTTTCCCTCGATCCCGAGACGCTGGTCGTGAACCACGCGTACGTGGACGAGGGTCCGACGTTGAAGCGGTTCCGGCCGCGCGCGCAGGGCCGTGCGTACCGGATCCGGAAGCGGACCAGCCACATCACGGTCGAGGTCGAATCTCGGCCCGCGGTGACCAAGTCCCGAAAGAGCCAGAAGGGGAGTGCCCGGTAGTGGGTCAGAAGATCAACCCGCACGGCTTCCGACTCGGCATCACCACGGACTGGAAGTCTCGCTGGTACGCCGACAAGCAGTACTCGGAGTACGTCGCGGAAGACGTCAAGATCCGCCGGCAGCTGTCTCGCGGGATGGAGCGCGCTGGGATCTCGAAGGTGGAGATCGAGCGCACCCGTGAGCGCGTCCGCGTGGACATTCACACCGCCCGGCCGGGCATCGTCATCGGCCGTCGCGGTGCCGAGGCGGACCGCATCCGCGGTGCGCTGGAGAAGCTGACCGGCAAGCAGGTTCAGCTCAACATCCTCGAGGTCAAGAACCCCGAGGCGGACGCCCAGCTGGTCGCACAGGGTGTGGCCGAGCAGCTGTCCAACCGCGTGTCCTTCCGTCGCGCGATGCGCAAGGCCATTCAGTCGGCCATGCGCTCGTCGCAGGTCAAGGGCATCCGGGTGCAGTGCGGCGGACGTCTGGGTGGCGCGGAGATGTCGCGCTCGGAGTTCTACCGCGAGGGTCGCGTCCCGCTGCACACGCTGCGCGCGGACATCGACTACGGCTTCTTCGAGGCCCGCACCACCTTCGGGCGCATCGGCGTCAAGGTGTGGATCTACAAGGGCGAGCTGGTCGGTGGCCTGAAGCAGAAGCAGCAGGAGTCCGAGGTCCGTCCGCCGCGCGGCGGTGGCAACGACCGCAACGAGCGTGGTGGCCGCGGTGACCGCGGTGGCCGTCGTCGTGGCGGTGCGGACCGCGGTGAGCGCGGTGCAGCTGACAAGTCCGCCAAGGCCGAGACCAAGGCCGCGGAGGGCGAGCAGCCGCAGGCTGCGCCGGCTGAAGAGAAGACGGAGGGCTGAGACGTGCTCGTCCCACGCAGGGTGAAGTGGCGCAAGAGCCACGCGCCGAAGCGTAAGGGCTTCGCCAAGGGTGGCACCCGGATCAGTTTCGGCGAGTACGGCATTCAGGCGATCGAGCACGGCTACGTGACCAACCGGCAGATCGAGTCGGCGCGTATCGCGATCACCCGGCACGTCAAGCGTGGCGGCAAGGTGTGGATCAACATCTTCCCGGACCGCCCGCTGACCAAGAAGCCGGCCGAAACCCGTCAGGGTTCCGGTAAGGGTTCGCCGGAGTCCTGGGTCGCCAACGTCAAGCCCGGACGCATCATGTTCGAGCTGACCTTCCCGAACGAGAAGACGGCGGTCGAGGCGTTGACTCGTGCGGCGCACAAGCTCCCGATGAAGTGCAAGATCGTGTCCCGCGAGGGTGGTGACTTCTGATGGCAGCGGGTGTCACCGCATCCGAGCTCCGCGAGCTGGACAACGAGGAGCTCGTGCAGCGGCTGAAGGAATCGAAGGAAGAGCTGTTCAACCTCCGGTTCCAGATGGCCACTGGTCAGCTGCAGAACAACCGGCGGCTGCGCGTCGTCCGACAGGACATCGCCCGGATCTACACCATCATGCGCGAGCGCGAACTGGGCCTGACGGTTAACCCCGAAGGCGCTGAGGAGGGCGCGGCATGAGTGAGAAAGGACAGGGCGTGGAGCGCAACAGCCGCAAGGTGCGCGAGGGCTACGTCGTCTCGGACAAGATGGACAAGACGATCGTGGTCTCCCTGGAAGACCGCAAGAAGCACGCCCTCTACGGCAAGGTCATGCGTCAGACCACCAAGGTCAAGGCGCACGACGAGGCCAACTCGGCCGGCGTCGGTGACCGGGTGCTGCTGATGGAGACCCGGCCGCTGTCGGCCAGCAAGCGCTGGCGACTGGTCGAGGTCGTCGAGAAGGCCAAGTAACGAACACCAGTGAACCGGCCGGTCGCCGGCAAGATCAGCGGCCGGCCGTTTCGCTTGTGGTAGTTGACCGCGCGTGTCAGGTCGGCAATTTGGCACGCCAGAGTGTGTCCGGGCACAAGGTTCGGGCACTTAGGGTCAGGAGTCATACGTGATCCAGCAGGAGTCGCGACTTCGCGTCGCCGACAACACCGGGGCCAAGGAGATCCTTACGATCCGTGTCCTCGGTGGGTCGGGCCGGCGCTACGCGGGCCTCGGGGACATCATCGTGGCGACCGTCAAGGAAGCCATCCCCGGTGCCGGAGTCAAGAAGGGCGATGTGGTCAAGGCCGTCATCGTCCGCCAGAAGAAGGAAAAGCGTCGCGCGGATGGTTCCTACATCCGGTTCGACGAGAACGCCGCCGTCCTGGTGAAGCCGGGTGGCGAGCCGCGAGGCACCCGCATCTTCGGGCCGGTGGCCCGAGAACTGCGCGACAAGAAGTTCATGAAGATCATCTCGCTCGCGCCGGAGGTGTTGTGATCATGAAGATCAAGAAGGGCGACACGGTCGTCGTCATCTCCGGTAAGGACAAGGGCGCCAAGGGCAAGGTCATCCAGGCCATGCCGGCGGAGCAGCGGGTCCTGGTCGAGGGTGTCAACCGGATCAAGAAGCACACCAAGGTCTCCCGGACCGAGCGTGGCGCGCAGTCCGGCGGCATCGTCACCCAGGAAGCCCCGATCCACGTGAGCAACGTGATGGTCGTGGACTCGGACGGCAAGCCGACCCGCGTCGGTCACCGCATCGACGAGGACGGCAAGAAGGTTCGCGTCTCGCGCCGCAACGGTAAGGACATCTGATCATGACTACTGCTGAGAAGATCGTCCCCCGGCTCAAGACCCGGTACCGCGAGGAGATCCGCCAGGCCCTGAACGAGGAGTTCAACTACTCCAACGTGATGCAGGTGCCGGGCGCGGTCAAGGTCGTGGTCAACATGGGTGTTGGCGACGCCGCGCGGGACAGCAAGCTGATCGAGGGCGCGGTTCGCGACCTCACCTCCATCACCGGCCAGAAGCCCGAGATCCGTCGGGCCCGCAAGTCCATCGCGCAGTTCAAGCTGCGCGAGGGCCAGCCGATCGGCGCGCGGGTGACCCTGCGCGGCGACCGCATGTGGGAGTTCCTGGACCGCCTGGTCACCATCGCGCTGCCGCGAATCCGTGACTTCCGCGGTCTCTCGCCGAAGCAGTTCGACGGCAGGGGCAACTACACGTTCGGCCTCAACGAGCAGTCGATGTTCCACGAGATCAACCCGGACAACATCGACCGCCCGCGGGGTATGGACATCACCGTCGTTACCACTGCCACCAACGATGACGAGGGCCGGGCGCTGCTGAAGCACCTGGGCTTCCCGTTCAAGGAGAACTGAGCGATGGCGAAGAAGGCGCTGGTTATCAAGGCGGCCCAGAAGCCGAAGTTCAAGGTTCGCGGCTACACCCGCTGCCAGAAGTGCGGGCGTCCGCGCTCCGTGTTCCGCAAGTTCGGCCTGTGCCGCGTTTGCTTCCGCGAGATGGCGCACGCGGGCGAGCTGCCCGGCGTGAGCAAGTCTTCCTGGTGAGCACCCGCCTGCTTCGGGGTCCCGGTTGCCCGGTCTGATCCGGCGACCCTTACCCTGAAGCAGGCGCTACCAGGGCTGATGCCCACGCTCCGCACGCGAGCCGTGCTTGCGCACGACTGAACAGGGCCCCGTCACCGTGGCGGGAGACCCCGAACTTCGTCCAGGCCAGAGTCCAGACGCCCGCCCTCCGGGTGGGTCGCGGTCCGGGCTCATCGGAACCAGACGAGAAAGGTTGAGCAGGTCATGACGATGACCGATCCGATCGCAGACATGCTGACGCGTCTGCGCAACGGAAACTCGGCATACCACGACGAGGTCGTGATGCCGCACTCCAAGCTGAAGGCGAACATCGCCGAGATCCTCAAGCGGGAGGGCTACGTCGCCGGCTCCCGCGTCGAGGACGGGGAGACTCACAAGAACCTCGTCGTCGAGCTGAAGTACGGCCCGAACCGCGAGCGGAGCATCGCGGGCCTGCGCCGGGTCTCCAAGCCCGGTCTGCGGGTCTACGCCAAGTCCACGAACCTGCCCAAGGTTCTCGGTGGTCTGGGCGTCGCCATCATCTCGACCTCCGGCGGTCTCGTGACCGACCGGCAGGCCATGAAGAAGGGCGTGGGCGGGGAAGTCCTCGCCTACGTCTGGTAAGGGAGGAGGAGCGGCTATGTCGCGCATCGGAAAGCTGCCGATCACCGTCCCCTCCGGCGTCGAGGTGAACATCGACGGCCAGGCGGTGACCGTGAAGGGCCCCAAGGGCGAGCTTGCTCACCAGGTCCGCGAGCCGATCGTCGTCGAGAAGGACGAGGACGGCGCGGTGCTGGTCAAGCGCCCCAACGACGAGCGGGAGAGCCGGTCGCTGCACGGGCTGACCCGGACTCTCGTGAACAACATGGTGATCGGCGTCAGCCAGGGATACCAGAAGGACCTGGAGATCATGGGCGTCGGTTACCGAGTGCTGCAGAAGGGATCGAACCTCGAGTTCTCCCTCGGCTACAGCCACCCCATCGTGATCGAGCCGCCGGACGGCATTCAGTTCGCGGTCGACGGCCCGACCAAGCTTTCGGTCAAGGGCATCGACAAGCAGCTGGTCGGCGAGATCGCGGCTCGTATCCGCAAGCTGCGCAAGCCCGACCCGTACAAGGGCAAGGGTGTCCGGTACGCGGGTGAGACCATCCGCCGCAAGGTCGGAAAGACGGGTAAGTGACCATGAGCGAGACAGCTACCAAGCGCAAGCCGGTTGGCAAGGACATCTCGACCAAGCGTCGGCTCGCCCGCGCCAAGCGTCACACGCGCCTCCGGAAGAAGATCCTGGGCACCGCCGAGCGCCCGCGTCTGGTCGTCACTCGGTCGCTGCGCAACATCACCGCGCAGGTCATCGACGACACCAAGGGCCACACCGTTGCGTCGGCCACGAGCCTGGAGTCCGAGCTCCGCGGCTTCGAGGGTGACAAGAAGGCCGTGGCCACCAAGGTCGGCGAGCTCGTCGCCGCCCGTGCCAAGGACGCCGGTGTCGAGAAGGTCGTGTTCGACCGCGGCGGCAACGCCTACCACGGTCGCGTGGCCGCTCTGGCCGACGCCGCCCGTGACGGCGGACTGGAGTTCTGACAAGTGCGTAAGAACGAGACTGGAAGGGACGCCTGATGCCTGGACGCACTCGGCGTGAAGGCGGCGGGGAGTCCGGCGGCAAGGACCGCCGGGACCGCCGCGACGGCGGCCGTGGCGGGGCGGCCCAAGAGAAGACCCCGCAGTTCGAACGTGTCGTGACCATCAACCGCGTCGCGAAGGTCGTCAAGGGTGGTCGGCGCTTCAGCTTCACCGCGCTGGTCGTCGTCGGCGACGGCGACGGCATGGTCGGTGTCGGCTACGGCAAGGCCAAGGAAGTTCCCGCGGCCATCGCCAAGGGCGTCGAGGAGGCGAAGAAGAACTTCTTCCGCGTCCCGCGCCTGGGCGGCACCATCACGCACCCGGTGCAGGGCGAGGACGCCGCCGGCGTCGTGCTGCTGCGTCCGGCCAGCGCCGGTACCGGTGTCATCGCCGGTGGCCCGGTGCGCGCGGTGCTGGAGTGCGCCGGTGTCCACGACGTGCTGAGCAAGTCGCTGGGCTCGGACAACCCGATCAACATCGTGCACGCCACGGTGGACGCCCTCAAGCAGCTGCAGCGTCCGGAGGAGGTCGCGGCTCGCCGTGGCCTGCCGCTGGAAGATGTCGCTCCGGCGTTCATCATGCGTGCGCGTGCCGCCGGGACGGGGGTCTGATCGTCATGGCACAGCTCAAGATCACTCAGGTGCGCGGGCTGGTCGGCTCGAAGCAGAACCAGCGCGACACCATGCGCAGCCTCGGCCTGCGCAAGATCCGTCAGTCCGTGGTTCGCCCGGACGACTCGAACGTGCGCGGCATGGTCAATGCCGTCCGTCACCTGGTGACGGTCGAGGAGGTCGACTGACATGGTCATCAAACTGCACGACCTGCGTCCGGCCCCTGGCGCCAAGCGCGACAAGATCCGCGTCGGCCGCGGTGAGGGCTCCAAGGGCAAGACCGCCGGCCGCGGTACCAAGGGCACCAAGGCCCGCAAGACCGTCTCCCCTCGTTTCGAGGGTGGGCAGATGCCGATCCACATGCGGCTCCCGAAGCTCAAGGGCTTCAAGAACCGCTTCCGCACCGAGTACCAGGGTGTGAACCTCGGCAAGCTGGCCCAGGCGTTCCCCGAGGGTGGTACCGTCGGTTTCGACGAGCTCGTCGCCAAGGGCCTGGTCAAGAAGAACGAGCTGGTGAAGATCCTCGGCGACGGGGACCTGGAGGGCGTCAAGCTGGACGTCACCGCTCACGCCTTCACCGGCAGCGCTCAGGAGAAGATCACCGCCGCTGGCGGCTCTGTCACCAAGCTCGAGCGCTGATCCAGTTCTGTAGAAGACCCGCCATCCAACCGGGATGGCGGGTCTTTTATTTTCTGGTGATTCCCACACATTCACGGACGCGATACCGTGTGCGCACGGGGAATCACCCTTGGCAGTTCACTTAGCCAGATCGCGATTCCCGCACGGCGACACGTCGGAATCCCCGGGCAGCTCTTCAGCCGAACAAGATCCACCGAAGAGTTTCAAGCGAAGGTGGGTTCGCACAGCTGCTCTTCGATGGTGTTGTCCCCGTCACAGGACTCCCTAGCTTTATCGACGCCGTTTCACCCGGACGGCGCTGATGAATCGAGGGAGGAGCGACGGCATATGCGACCACGACAGGTGGGACGGCGTGCCGTCCTGGTGATCGTCGCGGTGTTGGCCGCGGTTGTCCCGGGAACAGCGGTGGCCCAGGCCGGCGGGCCGGTGGCCCCGAAACCGGATTCGCACTGCAGCTATCACTTCAGCACCGGCGAAACGCTGTGCTTCAAGACGCTGGCCGAGGCCACCGCGCAGTCGAGGGACGCGCGTGGGGACGTCATCCAGGCGACGTTGTTCGCCGACCCCAACTACGGCGGCGGGAGCTTCACCGTCTACGGCTCCGGCATGTGCGAGAAGGACGGTGTCGTCAACTTCCAGATCAACCTGCCCGACGACTGGAAGAACGTCGTCTCCTCGGTTCAGCCGTGGGGCGGTTGCTGGATCTGGCTGTACCCGGAGCCCGATCTGGGCGGCGAGCGCGACGGGCCGTTCAAGGAGAACACGCCCGACGTCGGTTCGATGCTGAACGACCGCACCCAGTCCGTCGGTCTGAGCTGAGGGGAATTCGCCATGCGAGCACGAACGATTCGCACCCTGGTGGCGTCGGCGAGCGCGTTCGGCGCGCTGGTCGTGCCCGTCACCGCGAACGCGGCCGCTGAGGACGCGGGCGTCATCAACGCCCGGGGCGTCAACGCCGCCGAGGACCCGACCGTTCGCGAGCTGCTGGAGAAGTGCGACAACGGCACCGACAGCTGCGTGTTCCACCCGGCCGGCGAGCCGGAGTACTTCACCGCGGACAGCAAGCAGGTCGGCGACCCGGTCTACAACTGCACCCCGGACGACCAGCGCCACAGCGTCACCTGGTCGGACACCACGTCGCAGAGCAACAGCGTCGGTTTGTCGATGACCACCGAGGCCGGCTTCGGCAAGGTCTTCGCCGTCACCTACGAGCAGACCTTCCAGCACACCTGGGAGGAGTCGCACACCGAGTCGCAGTCGACGTTCGTCGACACCGGCTCGCACCAGGTGGGCTGGGTCGAGCGGGCCGCCCAGATGCAGAAGGTGCGCGGCACCTACGAGCTGCACTTCGAGGACAAGTTCCACGACCACTACATCTGGTACGTCAACGACTTCGAGGCGACCGGCCCCGCCCAGGACTCTTCGACCGCGGTCAGCCAGCACTCCCGGGACATGACCCAGGAAGAAGTCGACGCCTGCCCGTAACCGCCCACCAGGCCTGACCGGATCACCCCCGTATTCAGGCCCCCGATTACGGCAGTAATCCGTCCCCCGAAAACGGCCGTAGTCCGGTCTCGGAACACGGCCGCAGTCCGGTCTCCCCGAAAACGGCCGTAGTCGGGTTCCTGAGTACGGCCGTAATCAGGTTCCCGATTACTGCGGTAATCCGGGTTCTGGGAGGGGTCGGGACGGGCGTGGTGCGGTTCTCGGGGGCGGGGGTTGTTCGGTTGGTCTTCAAGTTGATCGAGAGGAACTCGATGATGAAGCGCATCGCGGTGAGCTGCGTGTCGGCGATCGGGGCGGCTCTGCTGCTGGCCCCGCCCGCCACGGCGGCCGACGAGCCCACGGTTCGCGAGCTGCTGGAGAAGTGCGACAACGGCACCGACAGCTGCGTGTTCCACCCCGAGGGCGAGGTGGAGTACTACCAGAACAGTTCGGAGGCGGTCGGCTCGCCGGTGTTCAACTGCACCGACAAGGAGCAGATGATGAACGTCGCCTGGTCCGACAGCACCGCGGAGAGCAACAGCGTGGGGCTGTCGATGAGCACCAGCTTCGGCGAGGTGTTCAAGGTGACCTTCAAGGCCACGTACGGTCACGAGTGGCGGTCCGAGCACACCGAGTCGCAGACCACCTTCATCACCGTGCGTCCCGGTGAGGTCGGGCAGGTCTACCACGGCCCGAAGATGCAGAAGGCCAAGGGAACCTACGAGCTGCACTTCGAGGACAAGTTCTACGACCACTACATCTGGTACGTCAACGACTTCGAGGCCAGCGGCCCGGCCGACGACCAGGGCGGGACGGTCACCCAGTCCACCCGGGCGATGACCGAGGAAGAAAAGCAGGCCAACTGCGGTTGACCCCGATGTGATCGTCGATCTTCGACAACACCGCAGGTCAAGCTGGGAATAACGGCAACCGCGCCTGACAGGGCGCGGTTGCCGCTGCTTGGCGGCGATGTTGCGAAACGTTGATCGTCGTGAGGGTTCGGTCGCTGTCCGTATCCACCTCGCGGCCTGCTAAAGTCGCGCGGTAGTGCCGTGGGTGACCACGGCCTTGTCCATGGAGTTTCCCGCCGTGCCGGCTGGCGAAGCCGGCCGCTTGTTTTCCGGCCGGTTCCGACCGGTTCGCGTACAGGAGGTTCGCGTGCTCGGCGCCTTCCGCTCGGCTCTGGCAACGCCGGACCTGCGCCGCAAGATCCTGTTCACGCTGGGAATGGTGGTGCTGTACCGCCTCGGTGCGACGATTCCGTCGCCCGGGGTGTCGTACCCCAACATCCAGCAGTGCATCGAGCAGATTCAGGGCAGCGGCGCTCAGAGTGTCTACTCTCTTCTCACCCTCTTCAGCGGCGGTGCGCTGCTGCAGCTGTCGGTGCTGTCGCTGGGCATCATGCCCTACATCACGGCGAGCATCATCATCCAGCTGCTGCAGGTGGTCATCCCTCGCTTCGAGCAGCTGAAGAAGGAAGGCCAGTCCGGCCAGGCCAAGCTCACCCAGTACACCCGATACCTCACGATCGCCCTGGCGGTCCTGCAGGGCACCGGCATCGTCGCGCTCGCGGTGCGCGGGCAGCTGTTCCAGGGCTGCTCGGTCTCGCCGATCCCGGACGACTCGGTCCTGAACCTGATCACCATCGTGGTCGTCATGACCGCCGGTGCGGCCGTCCTGATGTGGATGGGCGAGCTGATCACCGAGCGCGGCATCGGCAACGGCATGTCGCTGCTGATCTTCGTCTCGATCGCCTCGCGGATCCCCGCTGAGGGCGGCAACATCCTGACCTCGCACGGCGGCCTGGTCTTCGCCATGGTCTGCCTGTTCGCGGTCGCGATCATCGCCACCGTGGTGTTCATCGAGCAGGCGCAGCGCCGGATCCCGGTGCAGTACGCCAAGCGCATGATCGGCCGCAGGATGTACGGCGGCACGTCCACGTACCTGCCGCTGAAGGTGAACCAGGCGGGTGTCATCCCGGTCATCTTCGGTTCGTCGCTGCTGTACCTGCCGCAGCTGATCGGTCAGCTGGCGGGCAACCAGGACAGCTGGTGGGCGCGCTTCCTGCAGACCTACATCGTCGATCCGGCCAGCTGGGTGCACATCCTGCTGTACATGCTGCTGATCATCTTCTTCGCCTACTTCTACGTGTCGATCACGTTCAACCCGGAAGAGCGGGCGGACGACATGAAGAAGTTCGGCGGGTTCATCCCCGGTATCCGCCCCGGTCGTCCGACTGCGGAGTACCTGAGCTTCGTGCTCTCCCGCATCACCCTGCCCGGCTCGCTGTACCTGGGCATCGTGGCGATCCTGCCGATGTTCTTCCTGGGCCTGACCGGTGGTCAGGGCCAGAACCAGAACTTCCCGTTCGGCGGCACCGCGGTGCTGATCATGGTCAACGTCGGTCTGGACACCGTGAAGCAGATCGAGAGCCAGCTCACGCAGCGCAAGTACGAGGGTTTCCTCAGGTAAGGTGGAGCGTCCGGGCGTGTGCTGCACACGGCCGGACCAGCGTGCTTGCCCTTGCGCGGACTTCCGCATGGGCGTGTTCGCCCGCCCCTCGTCAATGCGTAGGGTGGTTGGGATCGCAGCGCCGTCGGTACGGGGCGGTGCCGCGTAGCTCGTCAGCAGTTGGCGCGCGATGGTGAGGATTCGGAGGCAGACCCTTGGTGCGATTGGTTCTCGTCGGCCCGCCTGGTGCCGGTAAGGGTACCCAGGCGGCTGTGCTCAGCGAGAAGCTCGGTGTGCCGCACATCTCCACCGGAGATCTGTTCCGCGCGAACATCGGCAACTCCACGCCGCTCGGCCAGAAGGCCAAGAGCTACATGGACGCCGGTGAACTGGTGCCGGACGAGGTCACCAACGAGATGGTGCGCGACCGCCTCGGCGACGAGGACGCGGCCCAGGGCTTCCTGCTCGACGGCTACCCGCGCAACACCGCTCAGGCCGAGGTGCTCGGCGGCATCCTGGGCGAGAAGGACCTCGCGCTGACCGCGGTCGTGCAGTTCGACGTCCCGGAGGAGGAGCTGGTCAAGCGCATGCTGGCGCGCGGCCGCTCGGACGACACCGAGGACGTCATCCGCCGCCGCCTCGCGGTGTACCACGAGGAGACCGAACCGATCCTGGGCTACTACCAGGACAAGGTCATCAAGATCGACGCCATGGGCTCGATCGAGGAGATCACCGGCCGCGCTCTGGAAGCGCTGCGCAGCCACCAGTGAGCGTTCGCGCGGCCGGTCACCGATGGTGGCCGGCCGTCGCATTTCCCTCGCCGGGCGCGAACCGGCGTCGTCCAGCAATACTTCGAAGGTGAGTGCCTTGTTGCGTCGGGGTAAGGGCATCGAGCTCAAGTCGCGCGGTGAGATCGAGGCGATGCGAGCCGCCGGACTGGTCGTCGCGCGTGCGCTGGCGGCCGTCCGGGAGAAGGCCGTGCCGGGTGCGAGCACCGGCGAGCTGGACGCCATCGCCGAGCAGGTCATCCGCGACGCCGGTGCGGTTCCCTCGTTCAAGGGCTACCACGGCTTCCCCGGTTCGATCTGCGCTTCGCTGAACGAGAAGGTCGTGCACGGCATCCCGTCGGTGCGCGAGGTGCTCTCCGAGGGCGATCTGCTGTCGGTCGACTGCGGCGCGATCCTCGACGGCTGGCACGGCGACTCCGCCGTCACGCTGGCCATCGGTGAGATCAGCGACGCCGACCGCGCGCTGTCGGCCGCGACGGAGGCGTCCATGTGGGCGGGCATCGAGAAGGTGCGCGCCGGCAACCGCCTCACCGACATCTCGCACGCCGTGGAGACCGCCGCGGTGTCGGCGGCTGCGGCCGACGGCCACGACTACGGCATCATCGCCGAGTACGGCGGCCACGGCATCGGCACCCAGATGCACATGGAGCCGTTCCTGCCGAACCTCGGCAAGCCGGGCCGCGGGCCGAAGCTGCGGGTGGGCATGGCGCTGGCGGTCGAGCCGATGCTGACCGGCGGCACCGCCGAGACCGAGGAGCTCGACGACGCCTGGACCGTCGTCACCGCTGACGGCTCCCGTGCGGCCCACTGGGAGCACACGGTCGCCATCACCGAAGACGGTCCTTGGGTCCTCACGGCCCCGGAAGAGGCCTGAGCCCTCAGCCCTTGGGCCGGCGGCAGGCGTAGACGCGCGCTGGCGGCACGTTGCGCCAGACGGCGCTGCGGGGGAACACCTCGTCGAATGTGTCGTCGAGCGCGCCGATGAACTCCTTGGTCTGCGCGCGCCACAGCGTCGTCAGGTAGGTGACGGTGGTGAACACCCCGCCCGGGGTCATCACCGCGGCGGCCTCGTGCAGCAGTTCGCGCTGCTTGTCGCCGGGCAGCAGCGTCCACGGGATCGAGCTGATCACCGCATCCACCCTGTCCACGCCCGCGTCGGCGAGGAGTTTGCGCAGGTCGGAGGCGTCCCCGTGGATCACCTCCAGCCACGGCTTGGTGCGGTTGAGGTAGCGGACCAGCTGCGGATCGATCTCCACCGCCAGATGCCGCGACCCGGGTGCGACGCGCTCCCGGATGGGATCGCTGAGCGCCCCGGTGCCGGGGCCGAGCTCCAGCACCGTGCTGGGGCCGTGGCTGGGCACGACGTCGGCGACCGCGCGGGCCACGTGTTCCGAGGTCGGCAGCACCGCGCCGACCTTCGACGGGTTCTGGACGGCGCGGCCCACGAACATCAGGTACTCGCGTGACTTGCTCACGGCTCTCCTGCCCTCCCCGGGTTTGATGCCGCCCGACCGTAACCGGTCCGCAATCGGACCTCCACGTCGACCGAAAATCGGCCTTTCGCCTGGAAGTACCCGGTTGTCGGAATGCTCAGACCAGGGGACGGCGGCAGATGTAGTGCAGGATGGGCGGGAAGTTGCGCCACGTGGTGTGGGTGAGGACCTCGTCGAAGGTCTCGTGCAGCCGCTCGCGGAAGCGGCGCGCGTTGCGGGTGCGCTCGGCCGGGACGTAGGTCAGGGCCGTGAACGCGCCGTTGGGCGCGAGGACCTCGGCCGCCTGTTCGAGGATGTGGCCCTGGGCCTCGTCGTCGAGCAGCGACCACGGGATGCTGCTGACCACCGCGTCGACCCGGTCGATCCGGTGTTCGGCGAGCACCGACACCAGGTCCCCGGCGTCGCCGTGCACGACCTCCAGCCACGGCTTGTGCTCGCGCAGGTGCGCGACCATGTCGGCGCCGAGCTCGATGCCCAGGTGGCGGGCACCCGCGGGCAGGCGGGCGTGGATGCCGTCGGACAGCGATCCGGTCCCGGGGCCGAGCTCGACCACGACGGGGCTGCCGGTGCTGGGCACGACCTGCGCGACGGTGGCCGCCACGGCGGCTGAGGTGGGTGTGGCGGCGCCGACCATGTGCGGGTTGCGGACCGCGGTGCTGAAGAAGGTCCGGTATTCGGCGAGCTTGCCGGCCAACGCCTGCACCGTGCTGCCGGTGGGCTGCTGCTGCGCTGTCACGCTGCTCCTCGGGTGTTTCCGGGGTGGGCGCGCCTCGACACCGGTGTCGAGGGTTCGAGTATGTGGTCGAAAGTAGTGAGGGCCCGAAGATCGGCGCAAGCCGCCGCTGGCGGCGGATGCGGTGTGAGCAGCCCCGATGTGTGGTGCTCATCGGGCTGCGCGTACGATGGACTATCGGCGCACGAGTGGCGCCGGTTCGTTGTGCCCGGAGTGTCCGTCCGCGCGACTCTGCTCAAGAGTATCCGGATCGGGTGGTCATCGGTATTTCGAATCGGATCCCGCGTGTGTCGGTCATGCGTGCCGGGGCCTCCGGTTCGTGTGGCAGGGGCTTCGCCCCGCAAACCGTCACCGTCACGAAACGCGGAGGACATGGGCAAGAAGGACGGGGCCATTGAGGTCGAGGGTCGGGTGATCGAGCCGCTTCCCAACGCGATGTTCCGTGTCGAGTTGGAGAACGGCCACAAGGTCCTCGCACACATCAGTGGCAAGATGCGCCAGCACTACATTCGAATCCTCCCCGAGGACCGGGTTGTGGTGGAGCTCTCGCCTTACGACCTCTCCCGTGGGCGCATCGTCTACCGCTACAAGTGACCTCCACGGTGTCCGGGGAGACCTGGACACGCGTCCAACAGGAGAGCACGACCGTGAAGGTCCAGCCGAGTGTGAAGCGCATCTGCGACAAGTGCCAGGTCATTCGTCGTCACGGACGAGTCCTGGTGATCTGCGACAACGCCCGACACAAGCAGCGTCAGGGCTGACCGCAGACCACTGAGGTCGCAGCAAGCGAAACAGAGAAGAACTCCCACGACCTGTCGGCTCGCGAGTTGAGCCGGCTGACCTCCGGACCAGGCCGGGGCTCCGCACATCCCGTGCGGGGGCGGCGTGGGAGCAGACCTGGACTGACATAAGGAGAAGGAGCCGACATGGCACGGCTCGTTGGCGTCGACCTCCCGCGCGAAAAGCGCATGGAGATCGCGCTTACCTACATCTTCGGGATCGGCAAGACCCGGGCCAAGGAGATCCTCTCCGGCACCGGCGTCTCGGCCGACGCGAAGCCGCGTGACCTCGACGACGAGCAGCTGACCAAGCTGCGCGACTTCATCGAGGAGAACTACCGGGTCGAGGGTGACCTCCGCCGCGAGGTCCAGGCCGACATCCGCCGGAAGATCGAGATCGGCTGCTACGAGGGTGTGCGCCACCGTCGTCACCTGCCCCTCAACGGGCAGCGGACGAAGACCAACGCGCGTACCCGCAAGGGGCCGAAGAAGACGGTCGCCGGCAAGAAGAAGGCCGGGAAGAAGTAAGCCTCGCTAGGAGAAAGCTAAAGCTATGCCACCCAAGGCTCGCGCTGGCGCCGTCAAGAAGGTGCGGCGCAAGGAAAAGAAGAACGTTGCCCACGGGCAGGCTCACATCAAGAGCACGTTCAACAACACGATCGTTTCGATCACCGACCCCACCGGTGCGGTGATCAGCTGGGCCTCGGCCGGCCACGTTGGGTTCAAGGGCTCTCGCAAGTCCACCCCGTTCGCCGCGCAGATGGCCGCCGAGAACGCGGCCCGCAAGGCCGCCGAGCACGGCATGAAGAAGGTCGACGTCTTCGTCAAGGGTCCGGGTTCGGGCCGGGAGACGGCGATCCGCTCGCTGCAGGCCGCAGGCCTCGAGGTGGGCACCATCCAGGACGTGACCCCGCAGCCGCACAACGGCTGCCGCCCGCCGAAGCGTCGTCGGGTCTGAGCCGCGGGAAAGGAGTAAGGATCACCAATGGCTCGTTACACCGGTCCCGCGACCCGCAAGTCCCGTCGTCTCAAGGTTGACCTTGTCGGCGGAGACCAGGCATTCGAGCGTCGCCCGTACCCGCCGGGGCAGCACGGTCGCGCGCGCATCAAGGAAACCGAGTACCTGCTGCAGCTCCAGGAGAAGCAGAAGGCCCGGTTCACCTACGGCGTGCTCGAGCGTCAGTTCCGCGCGTACTACGAGGAAGCCAACCGCCGCCCGGGCAAGACGGGTGAGAACCTCCTGCAGCTGCTGGAGAGCCGGCTGGACAACGTCGTGTACCGCGCTGGTCTGGCTCGCACCCGCCGCATGGCGCGTCAGCTCGTCAGCCACGGTCACTTCCTGGTCAACGGCAAGAAGGTGAACGTCCCCAGCTTCCAGGTTTCGAAGTGGGACATCATCGACGTCAAGCCGAAGGCCCTGGGCACCACGCCGTTCCTGATCGCCAAGGAAACCCTCGGCGAGCGCCCGGTTCCGGCCTGGCTCCAGGTCGTGCCCTCGAACCTGCGCATCCTGGTGCACCAGCGCCCGGAGCGCGCGCAGATCGACACCCCGGTCACCGAGCAGCTCATCGTCGAGCTCTACTCGAAGTGACGCGTCCCGCCAGCGGCCTTCCAGAGGCGGCCGCCGGCGGTCCGCAACCAGCGGTGGCGGTGCAGGAATCCGTCGCCGGCCCGCGATTCTCTCGCGGGCATGCCGTTCCATCGGCGTCAAATAGCGGGCGCCGTGAGGAAAGGAATACGAAGTGCTCATCTCCCAGCGACCCACACTGTCCGAAGAGGCCGTGTCGGAGACCCGTTCCCGGTTCGTCATCGAGCCGCTGGAGCCGGGCTTCGGTTACACCCTGGGCAACTCGCTGCGTCGTACGCTGCTCTCCTCCATCCCGGGGGCGGCGGTCACCAGCCTGCGCATCGACGGTGTGCTGCACGAGTTCACCACGATTCCGGGTGTGAAGGAGGACGTCACCGACGTCATCCTGAACATCAAGGAGCTCGTCGTCTCCTCCGAGGAGGACGAGCCGGTCACCATGTACCTGCGCAAGCAGGGCCCGGGTGAGGTCACCGCCGCGGACATCGTCCCGCCGGCCGGTGTCACCGTGCACAACCCCGAGCTGCACATCGCCACGCTCAACGCGAAGGGCAAGCTGGAGATCGAGCTCGTCGTCGAGCGCGGTCGTGGCTACGTCCCCGCGATGCAGAACAAGCAGACCGGTGCTGAGATCGGCCGCATCCCGGTCGACTCGATCTACTCGCCGGTTCTGAAGGTGACCTACAAGGTCGAGGCCACTCGTGTCGAGCAGCGCACCGACTTCGACAAGCTGATCCTCGACGTCGAGAGCAAGCCGTCCATCACGCCCCGCGATGCGGTGGCGTCGGCCGGACGCACTCTCGTCGAGCTGTTCGGGCTCGCCCGCGAGCTCAACGTCGATGCCGAGGGCATCGAGATCGGCCCGTCGCCGGCGGAGGCCGACACCATCGCGGCCTACGCGATGCCGATCGAGGACCTGGACCTGACGGTTCGCTCTTACAACTGCCTCAAGCGGGAGGGCATCCACACCGTCGGCGAGCTGGTTTCGCGCAGCGAGGCCGACCTGCTGGACATTCGCAACTTCGGTGCGAAGTCCATCGACGAGGTCAAGATGAAGCTGGCCGGTCTGGGCTTGGCCCTCAAGGACAGCCCGCCCGGGTTCGACCCGTCCGCAGCTGCGGCCGAGTACCCCGCGGAGAGCTGGACCGCCGAGGACGAGGTCATCGTTGGCTCGGCGGGTCCCGTCGAGGACAACGGCTACGACGACGGTCAGGACTACGCGGAGACAGAGCAGCTGTAGCTGTGTTGCGCGTCCGGGGTTCACCGGCGCGCCCTCGAGAGGAGCAACCGATGCCCACCCCGACCAAGGGTCCGCGTCTCGGCGGGTCCCCGTCGCACGAGCGGCTCATCCTGGCCAACCTGGCCACCTCGCTGTTCGAGCACGGTCGGATCACCACCACCGAGGCGAAGGCGAAGCGGCTGCGGCCGATCGCCGAGCGGCTCATCACCAAGGCCAAGAAGGGCGACCTGCACAACCGTCGCGAGGTCATGAAGACCATCCGCGACAAGGACGTCGTGCACAAGCTCTTCGCCGAGATCGGCCCGTTCTTCGCCGACCGCAACGGCGGTTACACCCGCATCATCAAGACGATGCCGCGCAAGGGTGACAACGCGAAGATGGCCGTGATCGCGCTGGTTGCGGAGAAGACCGCCACCGCCGAGGCCGAGGCCGCCCGCGGCACCAAGTTCGCCGCTGACGAGCCGAAGGCCGAGGAGCCCAAGGCCGAAGAGACCGTGGAAACCACCGAGTCCGCTGAGGCTCAGGTGGAGACCACTGAGGACACCTCCGCCGAGAAGAAGGACGAGTCCTGATTCTGGCCGGTGATGCTGTGAGCGAGCCCGCTGTTCCCGCTGGGGACGGCGGGCTCGTTCGCGTGCGCCTCGACCTGTCCTACGACGGCACGGACTTCAAGGGCTGGGCCAAGCAGCCGGGCCTGCGCACCGTGCAGGGGCTGGTGGAGGACGCGCTCGCCAAGCAGCCCCCGGGTCGTGAGGTGCCCAAGTCCGTCGTGGTCGCCGGTCGCACGGACACCGGTGTGCACGCGACGGGTCAGGTGCTGCACTTCGACGTCGTCCCGCTGGATCCCGAGGCGCCCGGTCGCCTGGCGGTCGATTCGAGCGGGATCCCGGACCTGACGCGCATGGTCCACCGGTGGAACCGGATCCTCCCGCCGGACGTGCGGGTCCTCGGCGCCCAGGTGGTCCCTCCGGAGTTCGACGCCCGCTTCTCGGCGCTGCGGCGCCACTACCGCTACCAGGTCTCGGACGCCCCGTGGGGCGCCGATCCGCTGCGGCGCAAGGACACCCTGGCCTGGAACCGTCCGCTGGACGTGGACGCGCTGAACGAGGCGTCCCGAGAACTCCTGGGCCTCAACGATTTCGCGGCCTACTGCAAGCCACGGGAAGGGGCGACGACGATCCGCGAGCTCCAGCGCTTCACCTGGAACCGCGTGGAGGACAACCTCATCGTCGCCGACGTCTCGGCCGACGCCTTCTGCCACTCCATGGTCCGCAGCCTCGTCGGCACCCTCCTGATGACCGGCGACGGCCGCCGCGCGGAGTCCCACCCGGCGGACCTCCTGGCGGCGCAGACCCGCACCACGGCGGTGGCCCCACCCCACGGCCTCACCCTCCGCGCCATCGACTACCCCGCGAACTCAGAACTCGCGGCGCGGAAGCACCAAACCCGAGCGACCAGAACCCTCCCCTGACTCCGAGACGGCCACCCTCCAGAGCACTCCCGTTCGAATTTCGCGCGAAATTCGAACGCCACGCGCGACGCTCGAATTTCGCGCGAAATTCGAATCGTCGTCTCACGGTCCCATGCCGAGGGCGCTCTTGACTGCGGTGACCACCGCGCTCGGGTCCCCGTACAGGTCGTCTCGGGTGACGACGATGATGGTCCAGCCGCACTCGCGGAGTCGTTGCCGCCGCGCTTCGTCCTTCGCCCGCTGCTCGGGTTTGGCGTGCCAGTTCCCGTCGTACTCGACAGCGACCTTCTCCTCCTCGAAGGCGAGGTCGAGTCGTGCGACGAATCTGCCCAGCAGGTCGAACACCTCCACTTGTGGCACCGGGCTCAGCCCTGCCTGGACCAGCTCCACCCGGAGCATCGACTCGGGGATCGACTCGGCGCGCGCGTCCACCAGCGCCAACGCGCGCAGGGCCTTGCGGTAGCCGTAGTAGTGCCGTTTGGCGAGGAAGTTGTGCAATGACGTCTCGTCGATGAGCCTGGCGCGCAGCATGGCGTCGCAGTTGGCCACGGCGAAGCGGACCGTGTGCCTGGCGAGCACGTCGAAAGCAGCACGGGTCATCCGGGCGATGTTGATGCCCTGCCAGGGAACGTATTCGTCCTCGTTGCTCTTGCGCGCCCACGCGCGGATCCCGGCTCGGCGGTTCATGTACTTGTGGTCGCTGACCAGCACCTCGACGTCGTCCTTCGGCCCGGCGAGGTCCGCGCCGAGCAGGGTTGCCGCGGACCGGCCGGTGATCACCGCGTCGGGTGGCAACGTCATCGCCGCGGCGAGGCATCGGAGTGCGTGGGTGATGGGTGCATCACGGACGGTGTAGATCCCTTGCAGCACGCGGACGCAGTACGCGGCCAGCTTGTAGTCGGAAACTCCCTGTTCCTGCGCCTGAGCGCGAGTGAACAGCGGTGGGTAACGGCGGCGGTCGAAGCTGAGAGCAGTGATGTCCATGAAGCACAGAGTGACCACGAAACCTGGGCTCTAGCACTGAGAAGAGCAATATCCGTGGACAACATGGCGACCTGTGCACAACTCGGAGTCACCGTCTGGGTGGCTATTCGAATTTCGCGCGAAATTTGAACGCTACGCGCGCGACTCGAATTTCGCGCGAAATTCGAATCCCAGCTCGGGACGTGACCTGGTGCGGGGCGGCTTGAGGGGGAAAGAAGGAGCCCGCGGACCGGGTCCGGGGGCTCCTTCATCGTTCAGCGCGGAGGTCAGTCGCCTCGGCGGATGGGGCCGAGGATCTCCTTCTCCTTCTGGTTGGTCACCAGGCGGATCATCGTCCAGGTCATGTTGCCCAGCGCGATGAGCTGGTCGTCCTGCAGCTGCGTGAGCGGCTGCACCTGGTGGTTGCGCAGGCTCCAGATGCGCTGGGCGAGCTGGGCCTGGTTGAGCGGCAGGCGCTGCAGCAGGACCAGGTCCGCGGTGTTGGCCGCGGTGCCGCTGCTGACCTGCGGGTGCAGGTACGGCAGCACGTACATGGTCGTCTGCCACGGCGCGCGCGGCGGGAACAGCTCCTGCGGAACGGCGCCGCCGTCGTGGATGACCAGCAGCGGGGTGTCCTCGGAGGACCGCGGCAGGTCGAACGGGGCGAGCCGGCGGATCTGCACCAGCGGAACGGGCTTGCCGTCCGGGGTTTCACCGGCGGCGCGCTCCAGCATCTTCCACGCGGCGGGACGTCCGGTCGCGACGATCACCCACGCGCCGGTCGCCATGGCCCGCAGCGCGAGCTGGCGGGCCAGGTAGAGACCGCCGACGGTGACCATGCGGGTCGGCATCGAGCGCAGGATCGACGCCGCCTGGGCCTCGCCCTGCGGGTCGGATCCGATGATCACGCCACCGCGGTCGCCGGACGGGCTGATGGCGTCCAGCGTCTCGGGTGTGACGAGGAACTCCGGTGCGACGCCCTGGCTTCCGGGAACGTCGATCGTCCTGCTTCGGCTCATGCCGCACCTCCGAGCGGCAGCGTCGCTGCGTAACCGGCCAGCTGCGAACCGCGCAGCGGCGTGAGGGTCAACCCGAGTCGGTTGCTGATCGCCTTCAACCGCGCGTCGGCGGTGTCCAGCTCGGCGGGGGTGCGGGCCGAGACCCGCACCAGACCGCGCAGACCGACCTCGTTCTCCTCACCGACCGGCGAGACCGACAGGGCGATGCTGGTGGACAGCGCCCGGATGCCGGTGAGCGCGTTGAGGCTGTCGTTCATCTGGTTCGGCCACGAGGTGATGGCGTAGCTGGAGTGGCCGACGCCACCCGCGGTGACGCCGTCCCAGCGCTCCTTGAGACCCACGGGCCGCTGCGAACCGAGCACGCTGTGGAGCTCGGCGGAGGAGATGCCCGCCTGCAGCAGCTCGTCGGGGTCCAGCGGGCGAGCCGGAATTCCGCGCTGCTCCAAGGAGGAACGCACGCGGGACAAGGCGCCGATCAGCGCGCGCTGGGCGCCGAGCACACCGCCGCCGCGCTCGCCGATGGCCTTCGCGCACCGCTGCGGGTCGAGCCGCACGGCGATCCAGGTGGTGCGGCGGGCCGCGGCGGGAAGCCGGCCCAGCACCTCCAGGTAGGAGTTCAGCGCCGGGGAGTTCGACGGCAGGGCCGCGCTTCCCGGGTAGCAGTGCCAGATGACCTGGATCGCGTCGAGCACCACGCCGCGGTCCTCGAGGCACGGCACGAGAACGCCCAGCGGCAGGTTCGGCGCGTTGTCCACGGGGTTGAGCAGCGAGGGGGTCGGCTCGACCATCAGCACCGCGGTCCACTTGCCGTTGTGCCAGGACATTCCGACCGGGTTCCGGTCGTGGTCCTGGGTGCGGGCGATCACGAGGTCTTCGACGACCAAGCGCAGCAGGGCGACCCGGTGGTTCTCGTCCGGGCCGATGATGCCGTCGCCGTCCTTGTCCTCAGCGGGTTCGGCGATGTCGACGTTCGCCGGCTGCGAGGCGCGGGTGTGGTTGCGGCTGCGGTATTCGAGCACCAGCCCGAACCACTGCGTGAACCACCGGCCGCGACGGCGAAGCAGCGCGATGATCAAGGCCAGCAAGGCGATTCCGCCCGCGATGGACCACATGACGGGGTCTCGCGGGTTGATCAAGAAGACGCCGGCGCCGATCCCCAGGCCGACTTCGATGAGCACGATGTTGGCCGCCGGGATCCCGGCGAGCGTCACGCCGTTGATCCGCCGACGGCGCGCGCGAATCCGGGCGCGGGTCGGGCTGACGGCCCCGGGAGCCTTCGGCTGGGCCGGATGTTGTGTGGGCACGGACATCCGTTCGGTCTCTCCCCCTCGCAGGTAGGTGCGGCGGACGCGTTCGTCGGAGTTGAGCCGCGTGCAGAGAATACTGACGGAGTCCGCCGAACCGCACCCATTCGGTATATCTCAGCGACTATCCTGCGAAACCGTACCTCGGACGGGAGAGCTGTAGGCGAAGAATGGCATCAACACCCACAACGAAGTCACAGGTTCAGGCCTATCGGTTCGTGCTTCGCCGCATGGAGTCGGCGCTGGTGCGGAAAGACGCGGTGATGCTCCACGATCCGATGGGCTCGCACAAGCGGGCCACGGTCGCGGGTGCGGTGCTGGCGGCCGTCGGCGTAGTCGGGTTCCTCGTCTGGGGCCTGTTCGGCGGCAAGGGCACGGTTCCCGAACCAGGGAACATCGTCGTCGCGAAGGAGAGCGGCAGCGTTTTCGTCGTCACCTCTGATGACAAGGCGCAGAAGCGGCTGATCCCGATGCTCAACATGGCATCGGCGAAGCTTCTGGTGATGCAGCAGGGCGGTAAGCAGGGCAGCGGTGCGGTGCCGACGACCACGGTCAAGGAAGCGGCGCTGGCGGACTTCCCGCGCGGCCCGCTGACCGGCATGGTCAACGCCCCGACCTACGTGCCGAGCGCGGACAACCCGGCGGAACCGTCGTGGGCGATCTGCGATGTCGGCCAGGTGCAGGGGAATCTGAGCTCCTCGCGCGTGGAAGCGGCCACGAAGGTCGAGACGACCGTCATCGGCGGTGACGGCAACCACGGCGTCGAGCTGGACCCGAGGCAGTCGCTGTTCGTCAAGGACCAGAGCTCGGGCGACGAGTACCTCGTCTACCGGGTCGGCCGCGACGACAACACGCACGCGGTGAAGTCGAAGATCGCCAAGAGCGAGACCGTCGTTCGCGACGTCTTCGGCCTCAACGGCGTGACCCCGCGCACGATCAGCACCAACACGCTCAACGCGATCCCGAGCGTCCCGGAGCTGTCGGTTCCGGAGATCGACGGTGCAGGACAGCCCGCCTCGTACCTGAACCGCTACAAGGTCGGTGACGTGGTCAAGCGCAGCGTTCCCGGTGAGCCGGAGCAGTTCTTCGTGCTGCTGCAGGACGGCAAGCAGGAGCTGAGCGCCGAAGGTGCGGCCGCCGTGCTGCACGCGGGCAAGGTCTCCAGCCGCGAGATCCCGAACGTCACCGGTGCCATCACCGATGCTCAGCGGACGGAGAACCCGCTGAACCTCGACTACTTCCCGATGTCGGTGCCGAAGCCGGTTTCCTTCCAGCAGGCCGACACGTCCTGCCTGAGCTGGAAGAACGTCGGCGGGGCGCAGGTGATCACGGTCACGCTGAACAAGGGCACCCCGGCGGTCAAGCCGGCGGTGAAGCTGGCCCAGTTCGACGGTTCGGGCCCGCAGGTCGACTACTACTACGGCGCGGCGGGCAAGGCGGCCGTCGTCCGCGGCACGTCCAACGAGGCCGGTGCCGAGAGCGGCCCGATCTTCCTGGTCTCCGACCAGGGCGTGCAGTACGGCGTCAAGGACCTCGCCACCGCGCAGGGTCTGGGCGTCGCCAAGAGCGCCGGTGACATCAAGGCGGGTCCGTCGTGGCTGATGCGGAGCCTTCCGCGCGGCGACTTCCTCGACCCGGCCGCCGCCAGCGTCACCTACGACTCGGTCCCGGTCCTGCCGGGCGGTGTGAACCGCCCCGCCCCGAAGCCGCAGGCCGGAGGAGCCGCCGGAGGCTGATTCGCGCGGGTGAGGTGGGGAGTTTCAGCGAAAACCCCTCGCCTCGCCCGGGAACCGAACCGCCTGTGTCGAACGTCCGAGGGAACGAGCGAACCGCCCGCAGCCACGGTGAGCTGCGGGCGGTTTGTCTTGGAAGCGAGATCCGATCTTGGAGGTGGGCGGATGTCGGGGATCAGGATCGACATCGAGTGGCTGTCGACCCACGCGCGGCAGGTGACGCAAGCCGGTGAGGACATCACCACCGGCCGGGCGAAGCTGGCGGAGGTGGAGCTCACCGGTGCGTCCTTCGGCGAGATCGGCCGGGAATCCGGTGCGCCCGAGGCGTATCAGCAGCTGTGCGAGCAGCTGCTCGACCGGCACCGCAAGGCCGCCGAGACGCTGACCAGCGCGGGCGACGCGCTGCGCGAGGTGGTCGACCACCACTCCGTCGGCGACGACGACAGCGCTGTTGACCTGCGCAGACAGGAGGCGTGACGATGTCGACCGAGCACCAGCACTACCTCGCGGGCATCGCCGAGGAGCTCGACGTCCCGTACTTCTCGTCCACCGCCATCGACGAACTCGTGGGCAGGCCGGCGGATTTCCGCGCGGCGGCCCAGGTGTGGCGCGAGGCCGCCGAGGTCGTCGAGCAGTCCACCGGTGACGTCGACGGCGAGCTGGGCGGGATCGACACGGCCTGGCAGGGCGCGGACGCGGAGGCGTTCGTCGCGCACGTCCGCGACGCCGGGCTGGCGGGCAAGGACCTCGCCGATGCGATGACGGGGCTCGCCGACGCCCTGGAGCACACCGCGGAGGGCGTCGGTGCGCAGGAACGACGCCTGAACGAGCTGGTCGCCAGGACCGCCGACGACGTCAGGGCCGCCATGACCGCCGCCGACGCGGAGCGCGCCCGCAAGCACCTGGCGGACCTCGCCGAACCCGCCCGCGAGCTCCTGGAGTCCATCGCGGACTACTACATGGCCTTCACCCGGCTCTGCGACGACATGGCCGGAGTCGCGACCCGCGAACCCGGCCGCTGGGAGGCTCAGGCCCCGGCCGAGGTCTCCGCTGGAACTCCGGCCGTCCCGGGGATTTCCGACGTCGCGGGGACCACGCAGCCCGCGGGGACCACTGCGGCCTCGGCGGAGTCCGAGGAGGAGGACCAGCCCGGTGCCGGTGCCGCTGCGGGCGGCATCGCCGCAGGCGCGGCCGTGGGTGCGGCAGGCGTGGGCATGGGCATGATGCCGATGGGCATGATGGGCGGAATGATGGGTCAGCGGGGCGGCGGCAACCAGGAGCGCCAGAACTCCTCCCGCCTCAAGTCCAACCCGGACGACCTCTTCGGCGCCCAACCGGACGTGCCCCCGGCAGTTTTCGGCGAGCCGGCGAAGTCCCAGCAGCCCCAGTCGGATCAGAAACCCCAGGAGCCGCAGGCGACGCCGGGGAAGCTGGACCTGCCCTCGACCCTGCAACCGGCACCGCCGAAGCCCTCGATCGACGAGGTCCTGGCCCCCAAGGCGGAAGCCAAGCCGAAGCCGGAGACGGGCACCGCGGGCGTCGGCGACGCCCCACCCCCGAAACCCCGAGGCTGATCCGCTCCGCGCTCGCGAGGGCCACGGGCGGTTCTGGTCCGAACTGACCAGGCAGAACGGTCATCGATCATGGACGGGTTCGGACCAAGACCGCCCGCTGCCGCAACACTTCACCGCGAATTGGGGGTGTTGTCATGTTTGGGCGAGATGTACGTTGTGTGGCGCGCGCGGTGTGGGTGTGAGAAAGGGCCGTCTCCCCTGGGAGACGGCCCTTTCTCGGTCGTGCGAAGCGGAGGTTGCGCCTCAGCGCTTTTGGCGTGCTCGGGCGCGGACGCTGCGGACCGCGTTGGTGAGGAACGCCGTGAAGACGATGCCCGCGATTCCCGCTCCCGCACCGCCGATGGCGACGATGATCGCCGGGAAGTCCTTCTGCTGCAGGGCATCCGCCGCGAGGTGCGTCGGCTTCTTCGGCGGCGCCTGCTTGCCGTGCTCGGCCGGGACCACGTCCTGCAGAGCGGCCATCGGGTCGATCATGCCGTAGCCGACGATGTCGTTGCGCCCGTTGACGCCGCCCGGGTGCAGAGCGGTGGTCTTGATCCGCTCCATGACCTGGGCCGCCGACATCGTGGGGAACTTCTGCTTGATCAGCAGGGCCAGCCCGGACACGTACGGAGCCGCGAAGCTCGTGCCCTGGATCGGGGCCATCTTCCCCTGCTCGCCCTCGGAGATCTGGCTGACCAGGCCGTTGCCGCCGTTGCCGGGGTCGAGCGCGATCAGGTTCTCGCCAGGAGCCGCCACGTCGACCCAGGGGCCCGGGACGGTGAACTCCGACGGCGCTCCCTGCTGGTTCAGCGAGGCCACGGTGAGCACCTCGTCGTCGAACCACGCGGGCAGCACGGCCGTCGACGGACTGCCGGGGGAGTTCTTCTGGCAGTTCCCGCCGACGTTGCCCGCGGCGGCGACGATCACGATGTCCTGGTTGTAGGCGTTCTTGACGGCGTTGTGCAACATCTGGTTGCCGTAGTCGTCGTACCTGCTCGCCTGCGCGATCGGCTGGCACGAGGACTGCGAGATGTTGATGACCTTCGCGCCGCGCGAGGCCGCGAGGTTGATCGCCTGCGCCATGGTCTCGGTGGTGCCGACCGTGGCGTTGGTCTGGTCGTCGACGAAGAGGTTGGACGTCTGCCGGATCGACAGGATCGTCGAGTCCGGCGCCACACCGACGTAGCCGGTCTCACCGGTCGGATCGGGATCGGCGGAGATGACGCCGGCCACGATCGTTCCGTGCCCGTCGCAGTCCTGCGTGCCCCGGCCGTCGGAGGTGATCGACGTGCCGCCGGGCACGACCGAGCCCAGCCGCGGGTGGTTGTTCACCCCGGTGTCGATCACGGCCACCATCTCGTTGGCCCCGGTGTATCCCAGCTCGTGCGCCCGCTCGTAACCGAGGACCAGCTGGCTCCAGGGCTTCTCGGGGATCGTGCTGCCGGGACTGCCGTTCATGCAGCCCTGCTTCTGCGGGAAGTTCTGCGGCTTGAGCGACGTCCCGGTCTGCTGACTGGGGTCCAGCCGCGGCGGCCCCACCTGCTGCGCGAGGGCCGGGGCCATCGGTCCGCTGAGCCCGAGGACGCCCACCGCGGCGCACAGCGCGAGTCCGCGCCGTGCGCCGCGAGAGCGGGGGTGCTTGAAGCCCATGTGCGAGGTCCCTCTTAGAAGTTCAGGTTCAGGTCGCGGATGGCCATGTAGAGGTCCATCGCGGCCAGCGCCAGCGGGAGCACCAGGGCGATCAGGACGGCTTCGAGGATGTCGACCATCCGGCGCTGCACCGGCGAGAACCGGCGGTTCGGGAACACCACGCCGAAGATCACCGCGAGACCGCCCAGGATCAGCAGCGGCGGGAACACGGCCGCCACGAACACCGGGTTGTCGGCGACCTGCACCAGCAGTCCGACGGCGATGCCGGCCGAGGCCAGCAGACCGTTGAACAGCAGCGCCAGCGCCTGGCTGCCGTTGGCGTAGTTGCGGCCGCGCAGCAGCAGGACCGCGGCGACGACCACGGCGAACGCCGAGCCCCAGATGGGGTTGGTCGCGGCGGCGACCATGGCGCCGACGGCCGCGACGACGCCGCAACCGATGATCAGACCGGTCATGTACTGGTGGGCCAGTCCGGTCTGCCGCTCGATCATCCGGTAGTCGGGGAACCCGGAGTCCTCCTTGAGGTCCTCCGCGCTGCCCGGGACGTGCGGCAGCGGCAGCTTCGACAGCTGGATGGTGATGCGCGGCAGCAGGGAGATCCCGGCCAGTGCCACGGCACCGGCACCAGCGGCGACGCTGGAGGCGCTGACCTGCGTGAAGATCGTCGCGACGGCGAAGGCGATGGTGCCGAAAGCACCTGCGGTGGCCGCTGCGATGAACGTCACGATGCCCGCGCCGATCACCATGATCGAGATCGAGGCGAAGATGAACGCCAGCGCGCTGCCCAGCAGCAACCGCGGTTCCAGCGTGTTGCCGGGAACCATGTTGAAGCCGGCCACGAACGCCATCGGCAGACCACCGGCACCGGCGATCACGGTTCCGGTCGTGGAGGCCGCGTAGGCGCGGGTGACCATCGAGCCGATGCCGGTCGCGAAAATCGCGATGACCATCGCGGTCACGGCCGCCGCCAGCTGGAACACGACCGCGGTGGTGCCCTGGATGGTGGTCGGGTGCAGCATCCCGGCGGGACCTGCGAGTCCGAGACCGGCGGCTGCGGCGATGAGACCCAGCGCGCCGGCGGCGTGACCGACCTTCGCGGAGGTCTCCTTGGTCCACGGCCGGTAGCTGCCCGGTTCGGCCTCCGCGAGCGCGTCGACGACGTCGTCGTAGAGCGGCGGCGGCGGGTCGTCCGACCGGCGGCGCAGTTGCAGGATGTCGCCGTCGACAACTCCCTGCGACGACAGCGACTGACTCGGATCGAGGGCCGCGCTCTCACCGAGCTTGGCCAACACCCAGCCGCCGTGCCGCGAACCGCCGTCCGGGGTCATCTCGCGGGCCATATCCAGCAGCATCGGCAGCAGGTCCGCCACCGATACGTCTGAAGGCAGCGCCAGGTCGATACGAGTTGTAGGCGCCACCACCGTCACGCGGCTGAACACCGTGGTCCCGGTCGCCACTTGGGCCCCCTACTCCCTGAAGTTGATTGCCTTGCATTCGTTTGTCGAGGGCTCGATCCAACCAAGGCCGGGTTTTCTTGTCGAAACCCACCCGCCCGATCGGAGAGCGCCCCTAGTATGGCCACACCGACCGTCCACGGGTGACGGGTTTGGCGGAACTCGTGTCAACTACTTGGTATCTGGTTGGTCACGCTGAGCCGCACCCCGTTATCCAGAGCTGCGCGGCAGTGAACAATGCTGGCTGCGAGTTCGACGAGCACCGGAGGTCTTCTGGTGTTTTCAGGCACGTCTGAGAAAGGTTGTTGCGTCCGGTGAGCACGCTGCAGTTCAAGCGAACGCCACGCCTGGCCGCTCCCAGGCCACCGGGCGGGGAGGTGCACCTCGAACCACCGCCGGAGATTCCGCGGACCATCCCGGGAAACATCGTTCAGAAGGTCCTGCCGGGCCTGATGATCGTGGCTTCGCTGGGAATGATGGCCTTCATGTTCACGCGGGCCCAGAACAACCCGATGATGATGATGATGCCGATGATGATGCTCATCTCAACGTTCGGGATGATGGCCGGCGGTGGCCGGGACGGCAGTCAGAAGAAGGCCGAGATGGACGAGGACCGCAAGGACTACCTGCGGTACCTCGGCCAGATGCGCGACCGCGCCCGCGAGGCGGCGGACGAGCAGCGCTTGGCCCGCGAGTGGGTGCACCCCGATCCGCAGACCCTGTGGTCGCTGGCGGCCGGCAGCCGCCGGATGTGGGAGCGCCGCCCCAACGACAACGACTTCTGCCAGGTCCGCGTCGGCCGCGGTTCGCAGCGGCTGGAGACCCGCCTGGTCCCGCCGCAGACCGGCCCCGTCGACGAGCTGGAGCCGATCACCACGCTGGCGCTGCGCCGCTTCGTGCGCGCGCACTCCTTGGTGCAGGACCTGCCGATCGCGACGTCGCTGCGCGGTTTCGCCGCGGTGGGCCTGCAGGGCGACAAGGAGCAGGTGCGCGGTCTCGCTCGCGCGATGATCTGCCAGCTCGCCACCTTCCACACGCCCGAGGACGTGATCATCGCGGTCGCCAGCTCCGGCCAGGCGCGCCGCGAGTGGGAGTGGGTGAAGTGGCTGCCGCACGCGCAGCACCCCACCGAGACCGACGGCATCGGCCAGATGCGGTTGATGGCGGGTTCGCTGGCCACGGTCGAGAGCATGCTCTCCGAGCAGCTCGCCGACCGCCCGCGCTTCCAACGCAACGCGGCTCCGCCGGACGGTCAGCCGCACGTCGTGATCCTGATCGACGACGCCGAGATCAGCCGCGAGGAAGCCCTCTACGTCGAGGGCGGCCTGGCGGGCGTCACGATGATCGACCTGTCCGACCTGCTGGGTCCGCTCACGGCTCGCCGCGGCATGCGGATGGTCGTGGAGGAGGACCGCATCGGTGCCCGCGGTGGTTCCGGTGTGGAGTGGTTCGGCAAGCCGGACACGCTGACCGAGGAAGAGGCGACATCGCTGTCCCGCCAGCTGGCCCCGTACCGGGTCGCCGGTGGTCCGGCCCTCGACACGGACTCGGGCAGCTACGAGCCGCTGACCACGCCGCTGAACTACATCGAGCAGCTGGGTCTGGCCGGTGACGTGGTCACCTTCGACCTCAACGAGGCGTGGCGGCCGCGTCCCACCGACGACCTCTACAAGGTCGCGATCGGCCCTGGTGAGCAGGGCGAGATCGTGCACCTGGACATCAAGGAGACCGCCTCGGGCGGTATGGGTCCGCACGGTCTGTGCATCGGTGCGACCGGTTCCGGCAAGTCGGAGTTCCTGCGCACGATCGTGCTGGGCCTGATGGCCACGCACTCCTCGCAGATGCTCAACTTCGTGCTGGTCGACTTCAAGGGTGGCGCGACGTTCAACGGGTTCGACACCCCGCACGTGTCGGCGTCGATCTCCAACCTGGAGGGCGACGGCTCGCTGATCGACCGGATGCAGGACGCGCTGGCCGGTGAGATGAACCGCCGCCAGGAGGTCCTGAACAAGGCGGGCGCGAAGAACGTCTGGGACTACCGGAAGATGGCCGAGGCGGGCGACGAGCACGCGCAGGAGCCGCTGCCGGCGCTGTTCGTGGTCATCGACGAGTTCTCCGAACTCCTCTCGCAGCAGCCGGAGTTCGCCGAGCTGTTCGTGATGATCGGTCGACTGGGACGTTCGCTGCAGGTCCACCTGCTGCTGGCTTCGCAGCGCCTGGAAGAGGGCAAGCTGCGCGGTCTCGACTCGCACCTGTCCTACCGGATCGGTCTGAAGACCTTCAACGCCGCGGAATCCCGTGCGGCGATCGGTGTTCCGGACGCCGCAGACCTGCCGGCCACCGGTGGTCACGGCTACCTCAAGCACCCCAACGGCATGGACCGCTTCCGCGCGGCCTACGTCTCCGGCCACCTGCACCAGACCAGCGGTCGTCGTCCGACGATGCTGGGCGGGGCTTCGCCGGTCACCGGCGAGAAGATGCCGCGCTACTTCATCCCGGACTTCATCGAGAAGCCCCCGGAACCGGAGACGTCGGACGAGCCGGAGGTCAAGGAAGAGGCCCAGCCGGAGTACACCGACTTCCAGATCATCGTCGACAAGTTCAAGAAGCTGGCCGCGCCACCGGCGCACCAGGTCTGGCTGCCGCCGCTGGACGCTCCGGCCACTTTGGACACCCTGCTGCCGCCGCTGCAGTCCACCGACGACCGCGGCTACACCGCCGCCGGCTACTCGGGCAGCTCCCGGTTGCAGATCCCGATCGGCATCATCGACGTTCCGTACCACCAGCGCCAGGACGCGATGACCCTCGACCTGTCGGGTCAGGGTGGTCACGGTGCCGTGGTCGGTGGTGTGGGTTCGGGCAAGTCGAACACGATCCGGACGATCATCGCTTCGGCGGCGTTGACGCACACGCCGCAGGAGATGCAGTTCTACTGCGTGGACCTCGGTGGTGGTTCGCTGACCACGCTGCGGGGTCTGCCGCACGTGGGTGGTTACGGCTCGCGTCGTGACCCGGACACGGTGCGCCGTTCGATCGCCGAGCTCAAGGCGGTGCTGGCCGAGCGCGAGGGCCGGTTCCAGCAGCACGGCGTCGAGGGCATGAACGACTACCGCAACCGCAAGCGTCGTGGTGAGTTCGACGACGACCCCTACGGTGACCTGTTCCTGGTGATCGACGGGTGGCGGGCGTTCCGCGAGGAGTTCGAGACCCTCGAGCAGGACGTGCTGAACCTGGCGTCCAACGGTCTGGCCTTCGGTGTGCACGTGTTCATCACGGCCACCCGGTGGGCGGAGATCCGGCCGGCGATGAAGGACCTGATCCAGACGCGCATCGAGCTGCGGCTGGGTGACCCGAGCGAGTCGGAGATCGACCGCAAGGCGGCGGTGAAGGTGCCGCAGGGCCGTCCGGGTCGCGGTATGCACGAGTCGAAGCTGCACTTCCTGACGGCGTTGCCGCGTGTGGACAGCGAGAAGATCGGTGATCGGATCGCGGTCGAGGGGCAGGCCGCCGAGGACGAGCGGCGTCCGGCCCGGATGGGCTGGGAGCTCTACAACGACGACGTCTCCGAGGGCGTGGCCGACCTGGTCAACCGGGTCAAGAGCTCGTGGAAGGGCCGTCCGGCTCCGCAGGTGCGCCTGCTGCCGGAACTGCTGCCCTACCAGCAGCTGCCGCGTCCGGAGCAGCAGCCGAACCCGAAGCTGGTGCCGATCGGCATCAACGAGGACGGCCTGCACCCGGTCTACCTGGACTTCCGCGCCGAGCCGAACTTCTACGCCTTCGGCGAGCGGGAATCGGGCAAGACCGCGCTGCTCAAGACGATCGTGCGGGGCATCACCGAGCGCTACACCCCCAAGGAAGCGCTGATCCTGCTGGTGGACTACCGGCGCTCGATGCTGGGCTTCCTCAACTCCCACCTGCTGGAGTACTCGGTCGGTGCCGATCAGCTCAAGAGCAACGTCAAGGACGTCTGCGCCTCGCTGAAGAAGCGCCTGCCCGGACCGGACGTCACGCAGGAACAGCTGCGCGACCGCTCCTGGTGGAAGGGCCCGGAACTGTTCGTCGTCGTCGACGACTACGAACTGGTCGCACCGCAGGGGAACAACCCGCTGGCCCCGCTGGCGGAGTTCATCCCGCAGGCAGCCGACGTCGGTCTGCACGTCATCCTGGCCCGCAACTCCGGCGGTGCGGGACGCGCGTTGTACGAACCGCTGATCGGCAAGATGCGCGAAACGTCGGCCCCCGGCCTGGCGATGAGCGCGAACAAGGACGACGGTCAGCTGGTCGCCAACATCAAGTCCCGCCAGCTGCCCCCGGGCCGAGGCACCCTCGTCAGCCGCACGCTGCGCGGTGGCCCGCAGATGATCCAAACAGCCATGATCACCGAACAACAGCAGTGATCAGGCGCTGAAAAAGCCTCCCCTCGAACCCGGTTCGAGGGGGGCTTTTCGTTGCGCGGCTACCTGGCGGGCGGGTCGTCCGCCAAGTGCTTCCAGCAGTCCATGCAGGTGGGTTCGAGGATCCAGGCGATCTCGTTGAGATCGTGGAGCTTCGCGGCTTCGACCTCGGCTCCGCAGTAGGCGGTCGCGGTCTCCTCGGGGTCGAGCTTGGTCGCGGCGACCGGAAAGGCGTGCCGCTTCCCGGGAACGGGCCGCCACACGTAGGTCAGGTATTCAGGCATCGGAACTCCCCAGTGAGTTGGATTTTGGCAAGATTGCCAGCGGCGCTCTGGCTGATCAATTACACGAAAGAGGGAGGTCAGGAAGGCCCTTCGCCGCTCGTAAGCTGTTGCCATGGCCGACACACCAAGGGCACGCGCGCTCGCGAAGGAACTCCGCGCCGCACGATTCGCGACGGGGCTGACCGCGCGAGAGCTCTCGCGAATGCTGGGCTGGTCCGAGGCGAAGGTCAGCCGACTCGAAACCGCGCGCCGGGGCATTCACGTCGAGAGCGTCGAAGCGATCCTCAAAGCCCTGAAGGTGAACCGCTCCGAGCGCGAACGCCTCGTCAAGCTGGCCCGCGAGATCCGGGAACCCGCCTGGTGGGAGGTCGGCCGCGAGATTCCCGAGCAGTTGACCGCGCTCCTCGACGCCGAACAGCGCGCGAAGCGCATCACGAGCGTCCAGCTCAACCTCGTTCCCGGGCTGCTGCAGACCCGCGAGTACACCCGGCAGATCATGACGTCGTCCGAGCTGGATGACGACACCGCTGAGGCTCGGGTCGAGATCCGCATGAAGCGGCAAGAAGTCCTGGACCAACGCAGCGCCGTTCAGCTGCGAGCCTTCCTCGACGAGGCCGTGTTCTTCCGGCCGATCGGAGGATCGGGCGTCATGGCCGAGCAGATGCGCCACCTGCTCAAGGTCAGCGACACCAGCAACGTCGAGATCCGCGTTCTCCCGCGGTCGATCGGCGCGCACGCGGGGATGAGCGGTGCGTTCCTGCTGTTCGAGTTCGATCGATCAAGGCCCGTGGTCTACATCGAGGCCCGTCGATCAGGTGCTTTCATCGACGAGCCCGAGGACGTGGGTCTCTTCCTTGGTTCAGTCGAAACGTTGGAATCTCAGGCAACGGATGCTGACGACTCGCGCGCGATAATCCTCTCGTACCTGCGGAAGTACGAGGGTGAGGCGGCATGACGAGCGAGTTATCCGACTGGAAGAAGTCCTCCTACAGCGGCGTCGAAGGTGACTGCGTCGAGGTCGCGATGGCTCCGGAGCGCGTAGGCGTCCGGGACTCGAAGAACCGCGATGGGCACGTCCTGGAGTTCCCTGCGGAACGCTGGGTCGATTTCGTGGCAGTGCTGCGGCGTCTGAGTTAGGTCCCACCGCCCTTCCTCGCTTCGGCAAGCTGTGCGAGACGTTGGCTCCTGCGCTAAAAATCTTCCCCTCGAAGCGTCTTCGAGAGAAGGATCCGGTTGGAAGATGCGGCTTTTCGCTCATGGACGACGCCTCCCGTCGCTAGGCTTGAACCGTGTCTGATCTCACGGTGACTCCGGCTGACCTGCGTGGGTGGAGCGGTGACTGCACGGACGTGGCGAATCGAATCAAGAGTCAACTCGAGCCGGCCGATTCCGCTTGTGCGGACGTGAGGAAGGCACTGGATGACTGGGATATCGCGGACGGGGTCTCAGGTCTTCAACAGCGCTGGGAGGCGCTGAACGAGCTGCTTCGTGACGAGCTCGACGATGCTGCGGAAGCGTTCGAGGAGAGCGCCGACCAGTACGACGATGACGAACTCCGGATCGTCGAGTGGTTCCGGCACCTGTTCTGAAACGCGCGCAAATCACTGGGGGTGCTTGGGAATGGTCGACTTCGGGCAGGTGCGCGACTTGGACGTCCGTGCGTTGTCAACGTTCGCGGAGCGTTGGCGCACGATCGCCGGAAAGCTCCAGGACGCCGGACGCGAGTTCGATGAACAGGTGGGCAAGCCGCTCGGCGAGGAGAAGTGGAAGGGCGAAGCCGCCACAGCGGCGCGCAATCGCGTCAAGGAGATCGACCGGGAGATCGGTGCGGTCGCCAAGCAGGCCGCTGCGGTAGCCGCCTACGTGGAGAAGGTCCTGGTGGGCGATGCCGAAAACGATAGCCTCACCGAGTTGCGGCGCCGAGCGCACGAGCTCGTGGACGCGGCCAGCGCGCGAGGTGCGCGCATCAGCGACGGCGGGGAGGTCTCTGGTCCAGGTGACGTCGGCGAGCTCGAGAAGGAGGTGAAGAAGGTGGTCGACCGGGCGACTGAGGCCGATGAGTTCATCGCTAACGGTCTGCGCGTGGTCTTCGGTACGGAGGACAACTTCGATTCGGAGTCGCGAATCTTCGGTAGCGACCGGGACGAGGCAGGCATGGGTGACGATGTGACGAAGTTGAAGATGCAGGGCGTCGAGGCGATGATGCGACACCACTACGAGTGGACCGACGCTGCCGACCTCCTTCAACACTGGCTGGATGGGAGCGGCAAGCCTTACGAGGTCAACGCCCAGAAGATGCTCGACGACATGCCGAACTTTCAGAAGGACGTCAACGAAGACCTCGCCGAGGTGAAGAAGGGCGAGGACGGCTCGTTCGCCACTTCGTGGTCGGACAGCAAACCCAATCCGGACGACGGCCCGAAGAACCTTAACTGGTACTACGCCCTCAACCACTTCGAATACCGTCTGGTCGGGGAAAAGCACGGTGACCAGGTCGACTACCGCGTCGAGGTCCGCAAGGAGTATGACTGGGGCACCCCCAGCGAACATCGATCGAACGTGGAGAAGGGGCCCATCGAGATGGAGCAGGCGGACATCGCCCACCTCCACTCCGCGGGCATGGCCCGTGACTTCCACGTCCACGGCAAGACCGGACAGCTCCGAGGATGAACATGACGCGGCAGAAGAAGCTGTTGTTAATGGTCGCTGCGATCGTTGTCGTGGTGGTGTTGCTGGCTCTGGGGGCCTGGTCGGCTTGGCTATCGTTCGACTACGACATGCAGCATCCCCAAGAGTCGGAGTGGATGGACTGACTCGGACCGGGTTCGGCCCCGAGGGACGTCGGTCTCTTCCTTCGTTCAGTCAGAACGTCGGAATCTCAAGTCTCTGACGCTGACGACTCGCGTGCGATGCTTGAGCAGCACAAGATCGAGGCGACATGACGAGCGAGTTATCCGGCTGGATGAAGTCTTCCACAGCGGGGCACAGGCCGATTGCGTCGAGGTCGCGGTGGCTCCGGAGGTCGTCGGGGTCCGGGATTCTAAGAACCGCGACGGCGATGTCCTGGTGTTTCCCCAGCAGAGGTGGGCCGACTTCCTCTCGGGACTACGCCGTTCTCGTTGACCGCTTGGGCTGAACGGCTGTTGTGTGAGCTACCTCCCGTGAATCCCGCCCCACGGCAGGTCACTGACTTGTACCCTCTGCGTTCGTGATCGCTCGGTTGAGTGACGTTCATGATCACGAACGTGGAGGGGGCTCTCGATGACCACCGGGATGGAAGGCTTAGCCGCCGGCGCCTCAGCGCTCGCAGGCCAGTCGGCTGGACTCCGTGCCGCCGTGGACAACGGCCAACTCGTCATGGACCCGGAGAGGGCCGAAGCCGTCGCCAAGGTCTACGAGGAGAAGGCGGACGAGCTCCGCAAAAAACGTTTGCGTACGGACCAGTTGATTGCACGTAACGCATACGGTGACTGCTTCGTCGGTCGGCAGCTTGGCCAGAAGTTCCAGGACAAGGTCAACTTGCCGGACACGGGTCTGGTCGCGTTGCTGACGAAGATGGAATCGATCCTGAAGGACATGGCCCAGGCCTACCGAGATTCCGCACGTGACATGAAGAACGCGGATGACGAGAACGCCCGAAATCTGAACGTCTGATCTGATGGTGGTTATGCGTACGACTGGAATCACGCTGGTATCAGCCGCTGCGGCCGCACTGCTGCTGGCTGGATGTTCGGGCGGAAGCGGCACTGGTGGCACCCCAGCTCCCGCGCCCGTGAACAAACTCGCGAGCTTCGACCCGTGCACCGTTCTTTCAGACACGGAGCTCCAGAAGTTCGGGGCCTCTGGCCCGGGGGAACCTGTCGACCAAGGCGTTGGTGAACCCGGTTGCGATTTCGACGCGGGCGACTTCGTTCTGACCGTCTACAAGGCCGAGGGCAACGGGCTGGACTATTGGCAAGGCCAGCGCGGTCAGTTCGGCATTTTCGAGCCGAACAAGGTCGGTTCGAGCAACGGGATCAAGGCCGTGACCAGCGGATCGCAGGGGCAGGGAATCTGTCGCCAGATCATCGAGGCTGGAGGCGGCACCGTCTCTGTTTCGGTCGGTTACAGCGCTGACAAGATCCCGGGCGACGACGCCACCTGCGCCAAGGCGATGGAGATCGCGCAGGTCGTCGAGCCGAAGCTGCCCAAGTAGGAACTGTCGAGGGGGAACGACATGGGGAACGGGTTCACCGAGTGGGCCGGCGGTGTCGCAACGTCCGCCGGCGATTTGTTCACCGGCCTCGCCGGAGGTGAGACCTCTGCGCAGGAACAGGCTCGGTTGGCGCAGGAAGCTGCGGCCAAGGACGGGCGCCAGGACCTCAAGGCGCTCAACCAGCAGCAGCAGAACCTCCAGCTCAACGGCCACGACCCCGCGTCGATCACCCAGCAGGACAACTGGAAGAACTGGGACCAGGCCCGGCTCGCCGACCAGCTCAAGCCTTCGCTGAATCCCGAGCAGATCGCGAAATCCGGTCGTGCATGGGAGAAGCTGGGCAACGACATCGCCGAGATCTTCGGTGACCTCGACCAGAAGGCCCGCGCCGCAGCAGGTGACGGGATGCGCGGTCAGGCGGCCGAGGCCGGGTTCAACGCGGCGAAGCCGTTGCAGGAGTGGGGTCGTGCCTTCGGCGACTCGGTGCGCGGAACGGGCCTGAAGATCCAGGAGGCCGGGGTCGCCGCCGAGCAGACCAAGGCGTCCCTGCAGCCGCCCGCCGGGTACGACACGACCCGCGGTGTGATCGCGACCGCGATGGGCCCGGCCGGTGGCCTCATGGACGGCGCCGCGCAGATGCGCGAGCAGCAGGAAGCCGATCAGCAGGCGCGGCAGATCGCCGAGAACGTCTACGGCAAGGGCTACCAGGCCGTCGACACGAGCACTCCGACGTTCCCGCCGCCGGTGAACCCGCTGGCTCCTCCGCCGCCTCCGCCTGGGTCGGGTGGCGGTGCGGTTCCTGGCGGTTCCGGTTCGGGGTCCGGTGGTGGTGGCTACTCCGGCTCGTCGGTCGGCGGTGGGTCCGCCGGGGGTTCCTCGGGTGGTTCGTCTCCTGCTCAGAGCAGTTCGCAGTGGTCCTCGCCGACGCCGACCGGTCCTGGTGCCGGGGGTGGCACGCCGCCCGGGATGAATCCCGGTCCGGGCGGGCCGTCGGCCGGTTTCGTCGGCGGGATGCCGCCGGGAGCCGGTGCGGGCGCTGGCGGTCGTGGTGCCGGCGGCATGGGCGGTGCTCGCGGTGCGGGCGCCGGCATGGGTGCCGGTGGCAAGGCCGGTGGCGGCATGGGCGCTGGTGGCCGGGCCGGGATGGGCGGTCTCGGCGCTGGTGCCGGTGCGGGCGCTGCGGGTGCGGGTGCCGCTGGTCGTGGTGCCGCGGGTGCTCCCGGAGCCGGTGCCGGTGCGGGTCAGCGCGGCGAAGGCTCCGAGGACAACGAGCACGAGCGTCCCTCGTGGCTCGAAGAACAAGAAGACATCTGGATGGACGACATGCCGAAGACCGCGCCTCCCGTTTTCGGCGAGTGACGAGCGGTTTCGGCGCAGCTGGGGGAGGAAAGCGTGTCCGAGCGTTGGCTGCTGCCACCGCTGTGGTTCGACCTGTGCTGGGAGATCGGCGGGTTCGACGAGTACCCGTTCCCGATCTCCGTCCGCTCCCACGGTGAGACGCTCGAAGAGCGCGCCGTGCTGCGTCAGCGCAGCCTTCCCGAGCTGCAGAAAGCCGGTCTGCTCGGGCAGAACGGCCTGACCCAGCGCTTCGCCGAAGTCCTCGGGCAGCTGGCGAAACCGGGCTTGTGGATCGAAGGGCTCTGGATGCCCGACGACACCGCCGAATCGCCGTTCAGACTGCTGTCGGTGGCCACCGAGCAGGGCGCGCTGCTGCTCGTCCAGCAGTCCGGCGACACCGAGAACTACGGCGGTGACCTGCGGATCTCGGTCCTGCCGCGAACCTCGGTGGCCGCCGCCGCGGTGCAGGGCATGCCGCCCGCGCCCGTCGGCAAACGTCCCCGCCTGGCCGTCCCGTCGGCCGACTTGGCAGCCCAGAAGCCGTCGGACGACTTCGAGAACATCGACCACATGCAGTCCGCGGGCCCGCGCAAGGCACCGGCCGCCGAGGCCCTCCGCGCCTTCGTCGAGGCCAAGCACCACCGCGACGGCCAGTTCACGGCCAACCTCCGCGACCGCCTGGGCCGAACCCACCGCTCAGCGGTCCTTAAGTGGTTCGACGCCCCAGAACCCGACGGCCGCTACGGCCTGACCCAACAACAACGCCCAGGCGTGGGCCCGGAGATCGTCCTAGCAGGCCTGGGCGCCCCCGAACTCACCGCAGCCCTCGAAAACCGAGTAGCAGAAGTACGAACCCAAGCCAAGAACTAACCACCCCCGAACCCCACCC
>NZ_SMKS01000148.1:0-1142 GCF_004348435.1 Saccharopolyspora terrae
GATTACTGCGGTATTCCGGGTCCTGATTACTGCGGTGTTCCGGGTCTCCGACGTGCTAGAGGTCGAGGAGGCGGCGGGCTTCTTCGCGCATCTCGACCTTGCGGACCTTGCCCGTGACCGTCATCGGGAACTCGCCCACCACGTGCACATAACGCGGAATCTTGTAGTGCGCCAACTTCCCCGCGCAGAACTCCCGCAACGACTCCGCCGTCAACACCTCAGCACCCTCGCGCAACCGCACCCACGCCATCAACTCCTCGCCGTACTTGGCATCCGGAACCCCGATGACCTGCGCGTCCAACACATCCGGATGCGTGTAGAGGAACTCCTCGATCTCCCGCGGATACACGTTCTCCCCACCCCGGATCACCATGTCCTTGATCCGCCCGGTGATCGAGACATACCCCTCGGCATCCATCACCGCCAGATCCCCGGTGTGCATCCACCGCGCCGCATCGATCACCTCAGCGGTCTTGTCCGGCTGCCCCCAATACCCCAACATCACCGAATAACCCCGCGTGCACAACTCCCCCGGCTCACCCCGCGCCACCGTCAACCCACTCACCGGATCCACGACCTTGACCTCCAAGTGCGGACCCACCCGGCCCACCGTGGACACCCGACGCTCCAACGAATCATCCGCACGCGTCTGCGTCGACACCGGAGACGTCTCGGTCATCCCGTAGCAGATCGCCACCTCCGACATCCCCATCCGATCGATGACCTGCTTCATCACCTCCACCGGACACGGCGAACCCGCCATGATCCCCGTCCGCAACGACGACAGGTCGAACGAACCGAACTCCGGATGATCCAACTCCGCGATGAACATCGTCGGCACCCCGTACAACGACGTGCACCGCTCCCGCGCCACCGCCGTCAACGCCGACCCCGCATCAAAACCCTCCGACGGGATCACCATCGCCGCACCATGACTCGTGCACGCCAAATTCCCCATCACCATCCCGAAGCAGTGGTAGAACGGCGGCACGATCGCCACCCGATCCACCTCCGAATACCCGCACAACTCCCCCACGAAAAAACCGTTGTTCAGGATGTTGTGATGCGACAACGTCGCACCCTTCGGAAAACCCGTCGTCCCCGACGTGTACTGAATGTTGATCGCATCATCCGCCGACAGC
>NZ_SMKS01000149.1:0-1078 GCF_004348435.1 Saccharopolyspora terrae
TGACACGGGGTCGGATGATCTTGGAATGAGTGAGGACCTCCGGGTTCGGTGTGGATCACCACAATCTGCACCGATCACCAGGAGGTCCTCGTGTGTCACCGTAACGCTCCGCTGACCGAGACGGGCAGGCTGCGTCTGGCCCGGTGTGTCGTGCAGGACGGGTGGCCGCTGCGGCGGGCGGCCGAGCGTTTCCAGGTCTCGGTGGCGTGCGCGAAGCGGTGGGCGGATCGTTACCGGCGTGACGGCGAACAGGGCATGGTCGATCGCTCCAGCCGACCGCATCACAGCCCAGGGCGTGTTCCCACTCGAACGGAGCGGCGGATCATCAAAGTCCGGGTGCTGCGGCGGTGGGGCCCGGCCCGCATCGCCGGGCTGCTCCGGCTCAACCCCTCGACCGTGCACCGGGTTCTGGCGCGGTATCGACTCAACCGGCTCAGTCATATGGACCGGGCCACCGGACGCGTGATCCGCCGCTACGAGTACGACCAGCCCGGCGGCCTGGTGCACGTGGACATCAAAAAGCTGGGCAACATCCCCGACGGAGGCGGCCACAAAGTCCACGGCCGTGCCACCGGCGGCCGGCACAACGCCCGCAGCCAACCCATCGCCAACAACAGCAGCAGCTCGCGGGCGAAGCTGGGCTATGCCTACCTGCACACCGCCCTGGACGATCACAGCAGGTTGGCCTACACCGAAATCCTGCCCGACGAAACCAAAACCACCGCCACAGCGTTCTGGAAACGAGCGCAAGCATGGTTCGCGGCAGCGGGCATCGAGATCCAGCGAGTCCTGACCGACAACGGCGCCTGCTACCGATCCCGCCCCTGGAAAGAAGCGCTGCACACGGCCGGTATCAGCCACAAACGGACCCGCCCCTACCGGCCTCAGACCAACGGCAAAGTCGAGCGTTTCCACCGCACCCTGCTCGACGAATGGGCCTACGCCCAGCCCTACAGCACCGAGACCCAACGGCGCGCCGCCTTGCCCGGCTGGCTACACGGCTACAACCATCACCGCCACCACACCAGCATCGGCGGCCCACCCGCCAGCCGCGTAACCAACCTCTCAGGTCAGTACA
>NZ_SMKS01000150.1:0-1053 GCF_004348435.1 Saccharopolyspora terrae
CCACCGCCGACGCCGTCAACGACGCCTCGGCAAACTCACCCCGGTCGAGTTTGAGACCATCTACACCGCCGCAACCGCGGCCTGACACCACTCAACCCCGAGTGTCAACCGAACCCTGGGCAGACCCACATCGAGCCGATTTGAAATCTGTTCCGGGCTCCATCCTTGCACCCAGCCTCGGTCTCCGCGGTGTGGTTTGTTCCGCCCCTTCCATGCTGGTCCTGATGGGCCGAAAACCCTCCGTCCGTCCGCAGCGGTGACCGCGCCGGAAAGCCGATCCTGCACGTACTGACGAAGCAGTTCGTTACCAACGAGTTTGGCGACTTTCGGCCGCCGGGCACGGCGTTCGGCATGCCACTGGGCGATCGACGCCTTGTATGTCAAGTCATAGGTCCGGGTGGAGGCGTTACGACGCAACTCCCGGGAGATCGTTGCCGGGCTACGCCCCGTTCGCCGGGCGATCTCACGGACGCCCACCTCCCGAGCGTTGAGCAATGCGATCTCCTCACGCTCGGAAAAGGAGAAATAGCGTCCCGAGACCGTCTGGGGCAGACATGGATTCACGCCGCCAGCATGTCGGAACCATCGAAACCCCACTGGCCCCGACACGCCGGCCTCCACGCACGCTTCCTCGGTCTTCACACCGCGTGCGATCGCATCCCAGAACCGCACCCGGTCCTCCCGCCAAGCCACGGTCGGCCTCCCCGGCGACGGGATCTGCCCCCGATACTCCCGAGTCCTCTTCTGCTTCGGCCCCATTCCCACTGCACCACCTCTCGATCGAGGTGTTGCGACGACCGGTTGAATCCGTCCAATACACATCAGCTCAGTTTTCCCGATCTGCAAGGACAATCGCGTCCGCACCAGCCTCGGGCGAACCGGGGTGTGTTGGGACAACGCAGCCGCAGAGTCGTTCTTCGCCTCACTGAGGTGATCTCAGTGGGTTGGGGCTGAGTGCCTGGAGGGGTGTGGGCGTGGGGTCCACGATAGAAGAGGTCTCACCACAAGATCATTCTTCACAGGACCAGGACCCCACGTGATCACTTATCGTGC
>NZ_SMKS01000151.1:0-1017 GCF_004348435.1 Saccharopolyspora terrae
TGTTGCGGGTCGTGACGTTGGTGTCGGCTGGCAGGGCCTGAGGATGGGGACGGGTCTTTCGACGGCAGGATGAGAAGTGCGACCAACTCGTCCGCCGGACAGAAAGACCCGTCCATGTATCACCGTAATGCCCCGTTGTCAGTCGAGGGCCGCCGCCGGCTCGTGCAGCGTTGCCAGACCCGCCCGATTGCCCACGTCGCCGCCGAGATGGGCATCTCCCGCCAATGCGCCAGCAAATGGGTCAACCGCTGGCGCCGCCACGGTGAGGCAGGGCTGCTCGATCGCCCAAGCGTTCCGCACCACCAGCCCACCGCCACACCCGCCGAGGTCATCACCCGGATCGAGCAGTTACGCCGCCAGCGGAAATACTCAGCGCGCCGGATCGCCACAGAACTCTCCGCCGAGGGTGTGACGATCTCAGTGCGGACCGTTGGTCGGCAGCTGCTGCATCTCGGCCTGAACCGACGCAGGTTCCTCGACCCCACCGGCGCCGGCAACCGCCAGCCCCGGCGGATCCTCGCTCGCTGGCCCGGGCACATGGTCCACCTGGACGTGAAAAAGACCGGCGAAATCCCCGACGGTGGTGGCTGGCGCGTCCACGGCAAAGGCAGCGACCAGGACAAACGAGTTGCCTGCGGCAAGACCCGCGGCCAGCGGGCCCGCTACACCTACCTGCACTCCGCGATCGACGGCTACTCCCGCCTGGCCTACACCGAAGCTCTCCCCGACGAAAAGGCTCGGACCGCGATCGGATTCGTTCACCGCGCCCGCGCATTCTTCGCCCGTCACGGCATCACCCACATTCACCGCCTGGTCACCGACAACGGCGCCTGCTATCGCGCGAAGGACTTCACCACCGTCCTGCGCGGAGCCCGCCACCAGCGGATCACGCCCTACACCCCACGCCACAACGGGAAAATCGAACGCTACAACCGAATCCTGGCCGAAGAGTTCCTCTATGCCCGCGTCTGGACCAGCGAGCACCACCGCACCGCAGCCCTAGCGATCTGGAACGTG
>NZ_SMKS01000152.1:0-1016 GCF_004348435.1 Saccharopolyspora terrae
CCCTGAGAGCCTGTTCCTGAACTTGATCTTGGGTGGTGGGTGGGTGCGGGCATGAGAAGGGACTCCTGGTAGATCGGTTGATGCCTAGTCATCCGCTCTACCGAGGAGTCCCGAGGTGTCATCGTGCCCGAATGCGTCGCTGGTTCATGCGCGGGGTGGGCAATGCTGCCTGCTGGCCACCTCGCATCGCCCTTCACGCAGGTCACGTCGCTATCCCTCGGACATGAGCGAGGCGCAGTGGACGGTCATTGAGCCGCTGCTACCGACGCCAGGATGGCTGGCCGGTCGAGGGGGACGTCGAACCATACACTGCCGCCGCGAGATCGTTGACGCGATCCTGTACGTGGTCGACAACGGCATCAAGTGGCGTGCGCTCCCAGCGGATTTCCCACCATGGTCCACTGTGTACAACCACTTCGCGGCGTGGGAAGCCGTCGGAACCACCCAAGCACTGCTCGACGCTCTGCGTGATCGCGCACGTCTGTCCCAGGGACGCCGTGCTGGACCCAGCGCCGGCAGCATCGACTCCGCCTCGGTCAAAGCCGCCGAGACCGTCAGCGCACAGAGCCGGGGATTCGACGCGGGCAAGAAGATCAACGGCCGTAAACGCCACATCGCCGTGGATACGCTCGGTCTCCTCATCTGCGTGCTCGTGACCGGAGCCGAGGCCCAAGACCGCGTAGCCGCCCGCAACCTCCTGGCTCGCCTGCGCTATCTGTGCCCGACCATCCGGTTGGTCTGGGCCGATTCCGGCTACACCGGCACGCTTATCGACTGGACCAGATCGTTGTTCGGGATCAGCATCGAAATCGTCTCGAAACTCGCAGGTCAGGTCGGTTTCGTCGCCCTGCCACGTCGATGGGTCGTGGAACGCACTCTGGCCTGGATCAACCAGCACCGCCGCTGCGTGCGCGACTACGAACGCCGCCCCGAACACCACGAAGCCATGGTCCGCTGGGCCATGATCCACACCATCAGCAAGCGCCTCACTCGCTAGTTCAGGAACAGGCTCTGAG